>NZ_BAZI01000628.1 GCF_001310775.1 Stenotrophomonas pictorum JCM 9942 | reverse complement strand
CGATGCCAGTGCGGCCGCGGCCGCGGTGTCGCGAGTGATGGCGCAGCCGGTCACCCCGACCATGCTCGAGTTCATGGATGCGCGAAGCCTGGAGCTGCTGCGCCGCAATGGCGCGCAGGTGCCCGAGGCCGGCGCGATGCTGCTTATCGACGCCGATGGTGATGATGACACCCTGCCCTACCTGCTCAATGCCTTGGCCGAAGCCGCCGAAGGCGATGGCCTGCTGGCACTGGATGTCGCCACCGACGGCAGCGCGCGCGACAAACTGTGGGCCGCGCGACGGGCACTGTCACCGGCGCTGAAAAGCATCGCCCCGGGCAAGATCAACGAGGACGTGGTGGTGCCGGTCTCGCGCATCCCCGACCTGGTGGAAGGTGTGCAACGGCTTTCGCTCGAGGCCAAGCTGCCGATCGTCACCTTCGGCCATGCCGGCAACGGCAACCTGCACGTCAACATCCTCTACCACCCGGACGATGCCGGCGAGAACGCGCGCGCCCATGCCGCCCTGCCCAAGGTCTTCGCACTGGCACTGGAACTGGGCGGAACGCTGTCCGGCGAGCACGGCATCGGCGTGGCCAAGCGCGACTTCATGGCCCAGGCGTTTTCACCGGCCACGCTGGCGACAATGCGCGCGATCAAGCAGGCCCTGGACCCGGACGGCATCCTCAATCCGGGCAAGGTGCTGCCGCTGTAGGCGCAGTGCAGGAGCAGGCTACCCGGTGAAATGCCGGTAGCCACTGGCGCGCGCGCCGTTGGCATCACCTTCGCAGCGGACACCCTGGCCTGCGACGATCACACCGATACGCGTCAGCGGCAGCGCAAGCCGCGATGCCACCGCTTCCAAAGCCAGGCGCTGTTCCGGCGCGGCGGTGAAGCACAACTCGTAGTCGTCGCCGCCACGCAACGCGCAGTCCAAGGCGGCAGCGGCGCCAAACGCGCGGCGCAGGGCGGACGACAACGGCACCGCCTCGCCCTTCACTACAGCCTCCACGCCGCTGCGTGAGGCGATATGGCCGAGGTCGGCCAGCAGGCCATCGGACACATCGGCCGCCGCATGGGCCAGCC
>NZ_BAZI01000627.1 GCF_001310775.1 Stenotrophomonas pictorum JCM 9942 | reverse complement strand
CGGAGGCCGGCGCGACCAGTTCCGGGCGCAACCGCCACAGGCCGTCGGCACTGCGTGCGAACAGGGTGTCGAACCGCGCCAGGGTGGTAGCCGGATCGGCGCTGTCCAGCCGTCGCAGCAGCTCCTGCTGCAGCCGCACCACGCTGTGCTCGGCCTGCAGGAACAGGCCCTCGCTGGCACGCGCGCGCAATTCCACCGTGCGCTGCGCCACCATCGGCACCACGCGATCGGTGGCCATGCGCATGGCCAGGTAACCCAGCGCGGAAAGCAGCAGCAGCAGCGCCAGGAACAGGCCCCAGATGCTCAGCGACAGCCGGTGGATCAGCGACGTACGCGACCGGGTTTGCAACAGCACGGGTGTTCCTTGGGCGGGAGGCGCTGGACGGTCCGGGTGCGCATTTTGCTTGTATTCATACTATGCCGCAGCGCGCATCCGCAACCGCAGGCGGTCAGGGGCCAGCGCGTGTGCACGGGAAACGGAACGCATCCCGCCACCGGGGGACGGCGGGCCGACTTCACATCCACTTCAAATTCGCCACAAACCCTGCTCACCCAGCCGGTCCACGCTGTCCCCGTTTCCACACGAGGACCGGACATGACTTCCCTGAAACTGCTGTTGCGCGCCGCCATCGTCGGCGGGCTGGTGTTGCTGTTGTTGATCCCGCTGCTGCTGATCCGCGGCACCATCAAGGAGCGCGAGCGCTATCGCGACCAGGCCATCGAACGGGTGGCGCAGAGCCGTGCCGGCGCGCAGTCGCTGATCGGCCCGGTGCGGGTGCTGCCGTGGACCCAGGAGCGCGAGGTGGAGGTGGTCGGGCCGACCGGGCTGAAGACCCGCGAGCTGCAGACCGAGAAAGGCTTTGACCTGCAGATGCCGGCACGGCTGCGCGTGCAGGGGGAAATGCGCCCGGACGAACGCCGCGTGGGCCTGTTCCGGGTGCCTGTCTACAGCTGGCACGCCCGCGTGCAGGCCGAGTTCACCGACAGGGACTACGCGCCGGTGGTCGGGCGCAGTTACGGACAGCCGTACCTGGCGCTGGGCATTGCGACGTGCGCGGGCTGGTGGGCAC
>NZ_BAZI01000626.1 GCF_001310775.1 Stenotrophomonas pictorum JCM 9942 | reverse complement strand
GCGGCCGGCCCACCCGGCCCAGACCTTCATGTGCCGGCTCGCCCGGCGGGGTCGCCACGGTGAACCGCAGGTACGGCCGCGAGCCCGGCAGGTTGCGGGTGGAATAGACCAGCACCCCGTCCTGCTCGCGCTCGTACAGGGTGCCGCTGAACACGCCCAGGTTGCCCCACAGGTTGGGCGTCTGCACCGCGTCGTCGGCCAAGGTCATGGCTTTGCAGGTGGAACCGGGCTCCGGCGCGGTGGCCAGGCTCACCGTACCTTTCTGCACACAGCGATATACCGTGCGGGCCTGCGCCGGCGCGCACAGCAGATACAGCAGTACAGCCAGGACGACCGCACGCAACATCGGGATCGGCATCTTTCACTGGAGAAGGCGATGCTGGACCCGGTTTTGCGAACCTGCGGTGATGAAACCGGCCGGCGCCGCCGCGACAATGAACCGCCACTTTCCCCGGAGCCCACGATGGACCAGTCCCCCGCCCCGTTGCTGACGTTCGTGAATCCGCAGTTCCACGCTGGCCGCAACCTCAGCGTCCGCCGCGGCAGCCGCTGGCACGGGGTGGCGCAGGCGCGCCTGCAACTGCCACCCGGCGTACCGGAAATCACGGTGCCGCTGACCACCCAGCTGCGCCACTTCAACACGCTCACCGCCGCTGACCTGGCCGATGAGCACGACCCCAGCTGCCGCACACCGGAGGGGTTGCTGGCGGTGCTGCAGCAGATCTACCCCGCTTCCAGGCCGATGAGACGGTGACGCTGGTGCACTTCCAGATGGACTGAACGGACAACGGCGCCACGCAGGATGCGACGCCGTTGCCGTTGTACCGCCTGCGATCAGTTCGCGGCGGCCGCGCGCAGATGCGTACCGACCGGCGCGGAGAAGGTGCGACCGTCAGTGACATCCCAGTTGATCGACCAGGTCATCACCCCGCGGAAGCCCGGGTACGGCTGCGCCGGCTTGACGTCGTCACACTGGCTGGCAGTGGTCAGGCAGTCGAAAGCGCGGGTGATGTCGGCCGGGGTGGCATAGCCGTTGCCGGCCGCGCGCAGGCCCGAGGGCACCGCCAGCGCCACCT
>NZ_BAZI01000625.1 GCF_001310775.1 Stenotrophomonas pictorum JCM 9942 | reverse complement strand
CGAGCAGCTGCTCGCGGCCAGTGGCGCACAGTCGCGCGAACTGATCCTCGATGGCGGCGACGGTGTGCGCCTGCAGGCGTTGCACAGCCGGATTCCGGCGCAGCGTGAACCGGTCGGGCTGGCACTGCTGCTGCATGGCTGGGAGGGCAGCACCCAATCCAGCTACATGCGCATGACCGCCGCACGGCTGTTGGAGCAGGGCTTCGAGGTGGTGCGGCTGAATTTCCGCGATCATGGCAACACCCATCACCTGAATCCGGGCATCTTCCATTCCTGCCGGATCGACGAGGTGGTGCACGCGGCCGCGGATGTGGCGCGGCGTTTCCCGCACCTGCCGCTGGTGGCGGCCGGCTATTCGCTGGGCGGCAACTTCGTGTTGCGGCTGGCCTTGCGCGCACCGGCCGCCGGGATACCGCTGGTGCGGGTGGCCTCGGTCTGTCCGGTGCTGGATCCGGCGGTGACGATGGACAGCATCGAGCGTGGTCCAGCGATGTACGACTGGTATTTCCATCGCAAATGGACCGGCTCGCTGCGCCGCAAGCGCGCGCTGTTCCCGGAGCTGGCCGACTGCGATGACGGGGTGCTGAGACTGGACATCCGCGCGCTGACCGGCTGGCTGGTGGAACGGCATACCGATTACGGCTCGCTGCAGGCGTATTTCGACGGCTACTCCATTGCCGGCGGGCGGCTGGCCACCCTGCAGCTGCCGGCCGACATCCTGATGGCCAAGGACGATCCGGTGATTCCCTTCACCACGTTCGACCAGTGGCAGCTGCCGGCGCAGGCGCGACTGGAGATCGCCGACTGGGGCGGACATTGCGGCTTCCTGGAAAACCTGCGCGGCGACGGCTTTGCCGAGCGCTGGGTGGCGCAGCACCTGCGCCGGGCCGTGACCGACTGAACCGGCACGGGCCGGACGCATGCGCGCTGCCGGCTACAATGCGGGTTTGCGCTAACGCCGGACCGTCATGCAAGAGAACATCATTCAAGCCCTGCGCCGTAACGCCGCCGATGAGGCCGTGTCGCTGGCGCGCGAATGGACCGCTGCCGAGCCGCAGCAGCCGCAGGCCCACCG
>NZ_BAZI01000624.1 GCF_001310775.1 Stenotrophomonas pictorum JCM 9942 | reverse complement strand
CGTTGTTGCCGCGGGTTCCGGGTGGGGCGACGCCGCTGTTGGCGGCCAGGCTGTCCGGACCGCTGCTGGCGATGTTCAGCTGCTGCAGCAGCTGTTCGGCCGAGGTGATGCCCTGCGCCTCGATCTCGGCCTTCTGGATGATGGTGACCGGCAGCGCGGCCTCCACGTCGGTGCGCTGGATACGCGAACCGGTGACCGAGACGCGGTCCAGGGTGCGGGCCTCGGGCGAGCCGGCCGCAGCCGTGGCCGGCGAGGTCTGGGCGAAGGCGGCCAGCGGGCTGCCCAGTGCAAGCAGCACTGCGGCGCTGAGGTGGTGACGACGTGCGGGACGGGACAAGGCGGGCATGCTCTCTTTCTCTCCAAAGGGCGCATTACGGTGGGTGCTCTGGAAGCGGCCCGGTCCACTGCCCGCCCGTTTCCGGAAACAGGACGACCGTGCACCGCTCCCTCCTGCAATGGCGGCAACAAGGCCGCCAACGCATCACAGGGACGTCCCTCCCCGGGACGTCTCCCTCCTTCCCTGGTTGCACTGCCCGGGGTGCCTCCCTGTCAGCCCCGACCTGCAACTACCCGGGCCCGACCGGCGCCCGCCTGCTCCTGCCGCCCCCGCGGCCGGCTGCTGCTGGTGCCTGCGTGGACGCTTGCGTTCCGTTCAATACCGGCGCGGCTTGACGGACAGCACGGATTTACAGTTGTTTAACATGACCTGAATCAAACGGTCAATAAAGTATTCCCAAGCTTGGGGGTGCAGAAAAATAAAATATTTTTGTGCGCCGCAGCAGGCGATTCGCCGGGTGCCTGCCCGGCGCCGCCCGCCCGCTCAGGGGCAATCCCCCAGCCGGCGGAACTCCAGGTCCTGGAAGTCGTAGCTGAAGTCGATGTCCGGATCGATCGCGCGCAGCTGCATGCGCCGCTGCGTGCCGGCACCGGAGAACTCCAGCCAGGCCTCGGCGTCTTCGCCCAGCGCCAGCCACTGCAGCCAGCGCCGCCCACCGGACTGCACCAGCCGCGCGCGCATGGCCGGCGACTTGTCCGACACCCACAGCATCCCGCCTTCGCCGGGGCACAGCGTCACCCGGC
>NZ_BAZI01000623.1 GCF_001310775.1 Stenotrophomonas pictorum JCM 9942 | reverse complement strand
TCGGCGCGGCCTGCCTGCTGCTGGCCATCACCCTGCGCCTGCGCCGGGCGGGTCTGGCGGTGGTGCTGACCACGGTGCTGCTGTGGTCGATGTACGGGCTGGGCGCGATGCCGGCGCTGGATCCCTACAGCTCCGCCTCGAAGGTGATGGACAAGGTGCGCGTGCGCATCGGCCCGGAGGCCGAGCTGGGCATGGTGGCCTGGCGCGAGCAGAACCTGCTGCAGACCGATCCGCAGGCCGCCGATTTCGGTTTCAAGCGCCCGGTGGCCGAGCAGTGGCAGGATGCGGCCCGCTGGGTTGCACAGGATCCACATCGGCGCTGGCTGTTCGTGCTGGACAAGGCGATGAGTCCCTGCGCCGATCGCGCCCAGGTCATCGCCATCGGCAGTGCCAACCGCAACAACTGGCAGCTGCTGCCCGGCACAGCGCTGGATGTGGCCTGCGTCGAAAGAACCCATGGCAGCGTTGACGGGGGCGATACCGCGCCGGACGACGACGGCGACTGAGCCGCGCCCGCCAAACCGGTGCCGGCAAGGACCGGCAACTGTCTTAACGCCTGACAGAATTTCCACATCCTTCCGACCGCATTCCGACATCCGGCGGGACAGCATCGCGCCATCCCATCCGATGGCCCCTGCTGCATGCCCGCCCCCGCCCCCTCCCGCCTGCTGTCTTTCCCGGCCACGGCCCCCTCGCGGGGATCCGCCAGCCGCACCGTCTGGGTCCCGCTGGTCCTGGCCGTCGCCGCCAGTGTGCTGCTGATGGCCGGCAACGGTGACCTGTGGGTGGCCGACCAGCTCTACCGCTGGCAGGGCGACCAATGGGCGCTGAAAGACGCCTGGTGGACCAGCCAGCTGATCCACAAGGGCGGCCGGGATCTCACCTGGGCCGTGGCGCTGCTGGTCATGCTGGCGCTGGTCCGCAGCCGCCTGGACGCCCGCTGGCGCCCGCTGGGCCGGCCGCTGCTGTACCTGCTGCTGTCCGTGGGCCTGTCCACCGGCCTGATCGCCCTGCTCAAATCCGGCACCCACATGGATTGCCCCTGGGACCTGGAGCGCTATGGCGGGCTGCGCCCGTTCGTCGGCC
>NZ_BAZI01000622.1 GCF_001310775.1 Stenotrophomonas pictorum JCM 9942 | reverse complement strand
AAGGCGATCAGCAGATGGGAGGCACGCGTGCGCAGCGCCGGCTCACCGGGCAGCAGCGCCGCAGCCGCGCGGGCAACACTGCGTGCCTCGATCAGCAGCTGGCCCCACAGCTTGCGCCCTTCCCACCATCGGTCATGGCAGGCGCTGTTGCGAAAGCTCAGGAAGATCGACAGCACCAGACCCAGCAGGGTGAAGGGCACCACCGTCACCCCGTCGCGACCAAACGGGTGCCAGTAGCGTTCGAACGCCGCCACGGCCACCGCCAGCACACCGATCGCCAGCACCTTGGGCGCGATGGCCGGCACGATGGAACCGCGCAGGATGTACAGCAGCTGCCAGCCAGTGGGACGGGGGCGGATGATCATCGGGAAGCAATCACGCCGGGCAAAGGCCCGGTCAACGCGGGCATTTTACGCCCGCTGCCCGCCCCCGGCCGGGCCACCCTCTTCCCGGTTCAGATGAACCACCCCCGATGCTCAGGCGGATCACCCCGACCACGATCACGATGCCATTGAGCAGCAGGCCGGTTTTGGCCCGGCCCCGCTTGCTGGCATGGGTGAACAGCAGCCCGATCGCGGCGATGACCGCGCCCACCGCAGCGAACGGAATCAGAAACCAGTTGCCCCACCCCAGCAGCGGGATGAACGCCAGTACCATCCACAGCAACGCCACGATGCCCCAGACCAGGCTGATCAGCCCCATGTTGTTTCCTCCGCTTGTTGCAGCCTGCACCATAGCCGGTAAACCGGCTCGAAAACGCCCCTGTGCGGAAAGTCGCGGGTCCTGTGGAATTCGCGGCTGATTCAGCAACTGCCGGGGATCATCCGCAAACAACGATCATCGGGGAGTGAAACCATGAAATTCCCGCTTGTCATCGCTTTGGGCGTGGTCTTGGCCACCGGCGGTTGCGCCAGCACCTCCAAGGTCATGCTCGGCCAGGCCCGCGCCCCGGTGGACCCGGCCAGCGTGCAGATCTATTCCACGCCGCCGCCGGGCTCGGTGGAAATCGCCCAGCTGGAAGCCTCCAGCGCGGTCGGCTTCGGCACCCAGGGCCAGACCGATGCCGCCGTCGCCCGACTCAAGCGCGAAGCG
>NZ_BAZI01000621.1 GCF_001310775.1 Stenotrophomonas pictorum JCM 9942 | reverse complement strand
CCAGCCCGGCGCGACCGCCATGTCGACCACCTCGGGGGCGCCGACCGTCAGGGTGCCGGTCTTGTCGAAGATCACCACGTCCAGGCGTGCGCTCTTCTCAATCGATTCGGCATGCTTGAAGAGGATGCCGTGTCGTGCCCCCAGGCCAGTGCCGATCATGATCGCCATCGGCGTGGCCAAACCGAGTGCATCGGGGCAGGCGATGACGAAGACGGTGATCGTCAGCGTGAGCGCGAACAGCAGCGGCTGTCCCAGCCACCAGAACCAGACCGCGAAGGTCAGCAGCCCGATCACGATCGCAGCCAGCACCAGCCATTGCGAGGCGCGGTCGGCGAGCAGCTGCGCGGGCGCCTTGGAGTTCTGCGCGGTCTGGACCAGCTTGATGATCTGCGCCAGTGCCGTGTCGCTGCCGATCTTGGTGGCGGTGTAGGCGAATGCGCCGCTCTTGTTGATCGATCCGCCGACGACGGACTCTCCGGGATCCTTGCGCACCGGCATCGACTCGCCGGTCAGCATGGATTCGTCGACCTGAGAGCTGCCTTCCGTCACGATGCCATCGACCGGGATCTTCGCCCCGGGCCGCACGATCACGGTCTCGCCGACCAGCACTTCAGCGGTGGGAATGTCGAGCTCCTGCCCCTCGCGCCGGACGACCGCGCGGGGTGGGGACAGCTTCAGCAGCGCTTTCATGGCGTCCGAGGCGCCGGCGCGAGCCCGCATCTCGAGCCAGTGGCCAAGCAGGACGAAGGTCAGCAGGACGGCCGAGGCCTCGTAGAAGTTCGGCCCGTCGAAGAAGAACGTCGACGCGATGCTGAAACCGTAACCTGTGCCCACGCTCAGGAGCACCAGGACCGCCATGTCCAGCACACCCCGTCGCAGGGACCGGATCGCGGCGCTGAAGAATGGCCAGCCCGGATACAGCACGGCGCCGGTCGCCAGCAGGAACAACCAGACGTTCTCGCGCAGTCCGAACGGCACCGGCGGCGGCTCTATCAGCCCGCCCATGGGCGACCACACGAATACCGGGATCGCGAAGGCGAGGGCGACCAGGAAGCGGCGGCCCATGTCGCGCGCCGCGGCGTGCAGCATCGCGTGCCG
>NZ_BAZI01000620.1 GCF_001310775.1 Stenotrophomonas pictorum JCM 9942 | reverse complement strand
GCGGCGGGCTCAGTCCTGCGCGTCGTCCTCGAGCTCGCCGTCATCGTCGCTGTGGGCCGCAGTCGCGCCGCCAATCACTGCCGGCAGCATCAGCCCGCGCAACACCTGGAAGATCTCGCGGAACGCGCGCGGCGGCTTGTTCTTGGCTTTTTCCGCCTGCGCATTGCGCAGCAGCGTGCGCAGTTGCTGGCGGTCGGCCTGCGGGTATTCGTCCAGCAGCTGGCCCAGCGCGCTGTCGCCCTCGGCCAGCAGGCGCTCACGCCAGCGCTCGATGCGATGCATCATCGCCACTTCCCGGCGCGAGGTCTCGCTGTTGGCGCTGAGCGCGTCACGGATGGCCTGCAGCGTGGCTTCATCCTCGCGGCGCATGTGCTTGGCCAGGAACGCCAGCTGGCGCTTGCGCGCGCCATGGGCGGTGATGCGCTTGCTGTATTCGATATGCGGCAGCAGGTCTTCGGGGATCGGCAGCCGCGCCAGCTGTGCCGGCGTCAGGTCCACCAGGGTTTCGCCCAGGGCAAGTATCTCCAGGGCCTCACGGCGGTTCTGGCTGCGGCTTTCGCCCAGGAATTCACCGGTTTCTTCGTCGCGTCCGCGCATCGTCTTCCACATCCTTACATTCGCCCCGCCTCGCGCAGGGCCATAACTATCGACAGGATAAAGCATTGAACGCCATTACCACCGATGCCGCCGGCATCGACGACAGCCTGCCCCGCCTGGAACAGCTGGCCGCTATCTCCCAGCGCCTGCTGGAAAAGGCCCGCGCCATGGGCGCCAGCCAGGCCGAGGTCAGCTGCAGTGAGGAACGCGGGCTGGATGTGAATGTGCGCCTGGGCGAGGTGGAGACCGTCGAGTCCACCCATGACCGCGGCATTGCGGTGACGGTGTACTTCGGCCAGCGCAAGGGCAGCGCCAGCACCGCCGACCTGCAGGAGTCCAGTCTGGAGGCCACCGTGGCGCAGGCCTGCGCGA
Source organism: Stenotrophomonas pictorum JCM 9942 (assembly GCF_001310775.1). GTDB lineage: Bacteria > Pseudomonadota > Gammaproteobacteria > Xanthomonadales > Xanthomonadaceae > Stenotrophomonas > Stenotrophomonas pictorum. The sequence continues at coordinate 131 of NZ_BAZI01000620.1, read as the reverse complement.
TCGCCCGCCATACCGAGGACGACCCGGCCGCCGGCCTGGCCGATGCCGGGCTGATGGCGACCGCGTTCCCGGACTGGACGGCTGGCACCCGTGGGCACTCAGCGCCGAGCAGGCGGTGGATCTGGCGCGGC
>NZ_BAZI01000619.1 GCF_001310775.1 Stenotrophomonas pictorum JCM 9942 | reverse complement strand
TGCCGGCAGCTGGCTGGTAGCATATCGGCCCCGTAATACAGGCGCCGTCCCCCATGGCCGAGTCCCCCAAATCCCCCGTCACCCAGGCCCAGGCCGAAGCGGCCGTGCGCACGCTGCTGGAATGGGCCGGCGAGGATCCCACCCGTGAAGGCCTGCTGGATACCCCGCGCCGGGTGGCCGAGGCCTATGGCGACTGGTTCAGCGGCTACCGCGAGGACCCGCGCGCCTACATGGCGCGGACCTTCGAGGAAGTGGCCGGCTACGACGAGATGATCGTGCTGCGCGACATCGAGTATGAAAGCCACTGCGAGCACCACATGGCGCCGATCATCGGCCGCGTGCATGTCGGCTATGTGCCCAACGGCCGCGTGGTCGGCATCTCCAAGCTGGCGCGCGTGGTGGAAGCCTATGCGCGCCGCTTCCAGGTGCAGGAGAAGATGACCGCGCAGATCGCCGACTGCATCCAGGACGTGCTGCAGCCGCTGGGCGTGGGCGTGGTAGTGGAAGGCGCGCACGAGTGCATGACCACCCGCGGCATCCACAAGCGCGGCGTGAGCATGGTGACCTCGCGCATGCGTGGCAGCTTCCATGACGATGCGCGCACCCGCGCCGAGTTCCTGCGTTTCATCGAAGTCGGCCAGGCGCGCCGCTGAGCCGCCGTTGCCGGTTGCCGCGGGTTCCCCGCCCGGGAGTGTCGGCAGCGTCACCGCCGGCACACCTTGCAAAGTCCGTCCCCGTTTCCAGGAGAAGTGCATGCACTACGTCGAATTGGTCGCCATGCTGGTGGTGCTGCAGTACCTGTTCTTCATCGTGCTGGTGGGCCGCGCGCGTGGCATCACCGGTCTGAAAGCGCCGGCGGTCAGCGGACACGAGGGGTTCGAGCGGATCTACCGGGTGCAGATGAACACGCTGGAATTGATGGTGGCGCTGCTGCCGGCACTGTTCGTGGCCGCGCGCTACTGGCCGGCGAGCTGGGTGGCGGCCCTGGGCGCGGTTTACCTGATCGGCCGTTTCCTCTACTGGCGCGCTACGTGAAGGCACCGTCCGCGCGCGCGCTGGGTTTCGGCCTGTCGATGCTGCCGGTACTGGCGCTGCTGCTGATGG
>NZ_BAZI01000618.1 GCF_001310775.1 Stenotrophomonas pictorum JCM 9942 | reverse complement strand
TGCGGTGATCGTCGGCAAGGGGGAATGGACCGGTTGGCCAATGCTGTCGCCCTTGAACTTGACGAGCGCCGGCGCCACCACCGCAAAGTGCCCGCCCTTCACCCCAGCGCACTGGGTACGCAGCGGCTCCTGCGCCGACCAGATGCGGCCGCCGTTGCCGGCGTTGGCAAACTCGGTGAGGAAGAATGGCTCGGCGGCATCTATGACGTGTCGCTTCAGGCCCTTGGCGATACGGCGCATGGTGCGTCGGCCAATGGGCGCGGCCGGTCGAAGATGGAGCGGCCCATGTCGCTGAAGTCGATGCTGTCAGCGGCGGTGACCAGCTTTTTCAGACTGGACGCCTTGCCGTGTGTCGGGCTGGGCCACTGGATCGGTAGGCCATCGCGGCGAGCGAGCAGGAACAGGCGCTCGCGGCTGGTGCCGGCGCCGTAGTCGCTGGCCACCAGCTTTCGCCATTCCACTGCATATCCCAGCGATTCCAGCGCATGCACGAACTGCCGCCAGGTGCGACCGCTGTGGCGCTTGTCCGGGATGAGCTGCTGGTTTTCCACTGGCACACGCTCGCCCGGCTCGGCCAAGCTGCCGTCCATGCGCAGCACGCGGCCGGTGGCTTTGCAGCGCTTGGCCACCAGCGGCCCCCACGTGAGGATCTGCCACACGTTTTCCATGCTGATGATGCGCGGCACGGTGTTGCCGCCGGTGCGCTTGTCGGCTTCCAGCAGCTGGCCCACCCACTTGAGCACCACCCACGACAGCGCCCGCGTCTTGCGGCTGCGCGGCTGGCCGCCCTTGGCCTGGCTGAAGTGCGTGCAATCGGGCGAGGCGTGGAACCAGCCGACTTTGCGGCCGGCCACGTCCACACGCGGATCGGCGTGCCAGATGTCCTCGCGGTGGTGCTGCGTGAGCGGGTGATTCGCCGCGTGCATGCCGATGGCCTGCTCGTCGTGGTTGTAGGCCAGTGCGGGATCAATGCCCAGAGCCTGCTTCAGGCCCTCGCTGGCCCCGCCGCCGCCGGCGAACAGATCCACCACGATCTCGCCGGGGCGCAGCTTGGACAGCTGCGGCAGCGGGAAATTGAAGCGCAGGGAGCCGTCAGCCATCACT
>NZ_BAZI01000617.1 GCF_001310775.1 Stenotrophomonas pictorum JCM 9942 | reverse complement strand
CGCGAAGAACGCCAGCCCGGCGCGTTGAATGGCCAACGCCGTTTCCGCCGCCAGGCGCAATACGACCCTGCCCCGCGCCCGGCCGCGGAACGCACTGTCCAGCAGCACCTGTTCCAGCTGCCCCGGCAACCGCCCGAAATTCAACAACCCGCAGGTTTCAATGCCGGCAGGCAGCAGTTGCTGCACGCGGCGGTGGATCGATACCCGGTTCATAGCCTGATCCCTCCGGAAAAAACGGGGTGGCCTGCGCCACCCCGCGCCGATTACGGCAGTGTCGGCGGATCGGTCGCGCGCTTGCCCAGCTCGTACCAGTCGATCTTGCGGGTGATCCACATGATCAGCGCCAGGATGCCGAACAGCAGCAGCGAGCCCAGCAGCAGCGCGTTGTTCTCCGAGCCCAGCAGCAGGAACAGCGCGCCATACAGCAGGGTCAACAGAGTCGAGAACATCAGCCCGTACTTCCAGCTGCGCAGCACGCCACTGAGGTAGAAGCCCTGCAGGCCGATACAGGCCGCCGCCGAGACCAGGTAGGCCTGCCAGAACGCGATCTGCTCGGACAGGCTGATCAGCAGCAGGAAGAAGATCGCCAGCGCCAGGCCGACCAGCAGGTACTGCAGCGGGTGGATCCGCAACTGCTTGATCAGCTCGAACAGGGCGAAGCCAACGAAGGTCAGCAGCACGAACAGGATGCCGTACTTGGTGGCGCGGTCGGCCTGGGTATAGACGTCCACCGGATCGACCAGCGCCACGGTCAGCGACTCGACCTCCGCATCGGCAATCAGGTTGCGGCGCAGCTGTTCCTGCGCGGCCGAGGCCAGCGAGGAGACCGCCCAGCTGGCCTTGAAGCCGCGGTCATCGACACTGCGCTCATGCGGCGAGAAGCTGCCGGAGAACTGCGGATGCGGCCATGACGAGGCGATATCCACGCGGGTGTCATCGCCCACCGGCACCACCGACAGCGAACGGGTGCCGTCGAGCACGAACTCCAGCTCGACCTTGCGCCCGTCCGACAGCACGCCCGAGGCGGCGTCGCCCTGCATCCGCAGCGGCGCATGCAGGCCTTTGGACGCGGCCTCCAGCGCACCGGCGCCGGCCCGCAGGGCGATG
>NZ_BAZI01000616.1 GCF_001310775.1 Stenotrophomonas pictorum JCM 9942 | reverse complement strand
CGCAGCGGCAGGGTCGCCGGGCAGACCGAGCAGGGCGTCCATGTATTCCGCGGCATTCCCTATGGCGGCGATACCGCACCGCGCCGGTTCCAGCCGGCGCTGCTGGAAGCACCGTGGCGTGGCATCCGCGATGCGCTCGATTACGGCCCGGCCGCACCGCAGGGCGGGAGCGAAGGTCCGGGCAGCGAGGACTGCCTCTACCTCAATGTCTGGACCCCGGCGCTGCGCGACGGCGGCAAGCGGCCGATCCTGTTCTATATCCACGGCGGCGCTACAACAACGGCTCCGGCAGCGATCCGCTGTACGACGGCGGCAATCTTTGCCGGCGCGGCGATGTGGTGGTGGTCACCGTCAACCACCGCCTCAACCTGTTCGGCTACCTCTATCTGGCCCAGCTCGGCGACGAGCGCTTTGCCGACTCCGGCAACGTCGGCCAGCTGGATCTGGTGCAGGCGCTGCAGTGGGTGCGCCAGCACGCCGCGGAATTTGGCGGCGATGCCGGCAACGTCACCGTGTTCGGCCAGTCCGGCGGCGGCGCCAAGATCGCCACGCTGATGGCGATGCCGGCCGCGCAGGGTCTGTTCCACAAGGCGTGGACGATGAGCGGGCAGCAGGTCACCGCCGCTGGCCCGCGCGCGGCCAGCCAGCGCGCGCAGCAGGTGCTGGACCATTTCCAGGGTGATGCCGAAACGCTGCGGCGCCTGCCGATGGCGCAGCTGCTCGAAGCGGTGAAGCTGCGCGATCCCTCGCGCGTGGAGAACACCGCGCTGTACCTGGGGCCGGTGCTCGATGCCCGCAACCTGCCGGTACATCCGTTCTGGCCGCAGGCCCCCGCGCAGTCGGCCGGCATCCCGATGGTGATCGGCAACACCCGCGACGAGACCCGTGCCTTCCTCGGCAACGACCCCAAGCACCATGCGCTCAGCTGGGAAGAACTGCCGGCCAAACTGGAAGCCCAGCAGTACGTCGACCTGCTGCCCTCGGTGGTGATCGCCGAATACCGGCGGCTGTACCCGCAGTACACGCCCTCGGAGGTGTTCTTTGCCGCCACCACCGCCGGCCGCTCGTGGCGCGGCGCGGTCGAGGAGCTGGAAGCGCGCGCCCG
>NZ_BAZI01000615.1 GCF_001310775.1 Stenotrophomonas pictorum JCM 9942 | reverse complement strand
CCCGAGGAGAGTGCACCGCCGGCCCGTGCTGGTGCGCGCGGCCGAACTGAGAGCTGCGGCACTGCGCGAGCCCCTGCAGGACTGAGCCGGGGCCCGGGGCAGGCATAATGCGGGCCTGTCTTTGGGAGTCGTGGAAATGCTGGAAACAGTGGAACAGCAAACCGGCGCAGTGCCGGAATGGTCGGTGATCTGGTTGCACGGCCTGGGCGCCGATGGCCATGACTTCGCACCGATCGTGCCTGAACTGGTGCGCCCGCACTGGCCGGCGATCCGCTTCGTGTTTCCGCATGCGCCCAAGCGCCCGGTCAGCATCAACGGTGGCATGCCGATGCGGGCCTGGTACGACATCGTCAGCATGGATTTCCGCAGCCGCGCCGATACCGCTGGCGTGGCCGAGTCGGTGGCGCAGGTCGAGGAGCTGATCGCACGCGAACAGGAGCGCGGCATTCCGCTCGACCGCATCCTGCTGGCCGGTTTCTCGCAGGGCGGCGCCATCACCCTGGCCACCGGCCTGACCCGGCGTGAGCCGCTGGCCGGCCTGATCGCGTTGTCCACCTACCTGCCCGAAGTCGATGCCGCCGCCCGCCAGCTGGTGGAAGGCGCCACCGCCCAGCCGGTGTTCATGGCCCATGGCAGTGGCGATCCGGTGATTCCGCTGCAGATCGCCGAGCACAGCGCGCAGGTGCTCAGGCAGCTGGGTTTCGCGCTGGAATGGCACCGCTATCCGATGGCCCACCAGTCTGCGCCGAGGAGATCCACGCGCTGGCTGAATGGCTGCAGCTTCGTTTCGCGCACGCATGATGTGAGTATTGGCAGCATGGTTGGCGTGTGGTCCGCACAGCAGTCGCGGGCCGGGGAGCACGCCGATCCGGTGGCAGATTGATGGTTTTGGGGAGATGACATGAAAGTGGTCATTGCCGATGACGAGCCCTTCGCCCGCGAGCGGTTGCGCGCGCTGCTGGCCGAGCACGCGGAGGTGGAAGTGGTCGCCGAGGCGGCCAACGGCGTGGAGGCCCTGCATGCCTGCGCCGAGTTCAAGCCGGATGTGGTGCTGCTGGATATCGCCATGCCCGGCGTCGACGGGCTGGAGGCGGCGGCGCCCACCTGGC
>NZ_BAZI01000614.1 GCF_001310775.1 Stenotrophomonas pictorum JCM 9942 | reverse complement strand
CTGCCACCACGGCGTGGGCCGCGGCCGCAACGTGCCGATGATTTCGCGCCAGCGCGGGCCGAACACCTGCTCCTCGTAGACCGGCATCGCGCCGCTGTCGATCAGCTCGGCGTGCAGGATCGGCAGCAGGCCGTCGGCATCGGCCTCGTCGATGACGAAGGTCAGGTTCAGGTCGTTGGAGGACTGCGAGATCATGTGCACGCGCTCCTTGCCGAACGTGGCCCACACGTCCGAGAGCTTGTACAGCAGCGAACGCATGCCACGGCCGACCAGGGTGATGGCCGCGCACGGCACGATCACCTTGACCTTGCAGATCTGCGACAGGTCGGCCGACAGCGCAGCCAGCACGTCGGTATTGACCAGGTTCTCGGACGGATCCAGCGACACGGTGACGTTGGTCTCGGCCGAACCGATCAGGTCCACCGACAGCCCGTGCTTGGCAAACAGCGCGAACACTTCGGCCAGGAAGCCGACCTGCTGCCACATGCCGATACCTTCCATCGACACCAGCACGATGCCGTTGCGGCGGCTGATCGCCTTCACTCCCGGCACCGGCGCGGCGGCACCGTCAATGCTGGTACCCGGCATGTGCGGGCGCTCGGTATCGAGGATCGCCATCGGCACGCCGGCATCGCGGCACGGTTTGATCGAGCGCGGATGCAGCACTTTGGCGCCGGTGGTGGCGATTTCCTGCGCCTCGTAATAGTCCAGCCGGGTCAGCAGGCGGGCGTCGGGCACGTCCTTCGGGTTGGCGCTGAACATGCCCGGCACATCGGTCCAGATCTCCACGCGGCTGGCACCGAGCAGCGCGCCGAAATAGGCGGCGGAGGTATCCGAGCCACCGCGGCCGAGGATGGCGGTACCGCCGTCGGCATGGCGCGAGATGAAGCCCTGGGTCAGCAGCATGCGTGTGGGCTGGGCGTCGAAGCGGGCCTTGAAGCCGGCATCGCCCTGCCACTGGCAGTTCACCGACAGCCGTTGCGACCAGGCGGTCTGGTTCGGCACCGGCGGCTGCGCATGCAGCCAGTCGCGGGCGTCCATCCAGCCGAAATCCAGTCCGTTGCTGCGCAGGTAGGCCGCGCCGATGCTGGAAGAGAGCAGCTCGCCCTGGCCCAGC
>NZ_BAZI01000613.1 GCF_001310775.1 Stenotrophomonas pictorum JCM 9942 | reverse complement strand
GCGCGCCTGGGTGGTCCAACAGAACCTCCCGCCGCTGCCCGGCAACGGGGTGCGGGCGATCGAACAGCAGCTGCTGTCGGCGCGGGCGGACGCACAGGCCAGCTTCGCCTGGCAGAACGTGCAGATCATCCGCTGGCGTGAGCAGCTGCATCTCCGCCGCCCCGCTACGCCATGGCCGGCCGGCTGGCAGCGGCAGTGGGATGGGGCCGCGCCGTTGTCCCTGCCTGATGGTGGAACCTTGCACCTGCATGGCACGCAGGGTTTCGCCACACCGCTGACGGTACGGACGCGCCAGGGCGGCGAACGCATCCGGCTGCCCGGCCGCACACATTCCCATGCACTCAAACAGTTGCTGCAGGAGTCGACACTGCCTCCGTGGCAACGCCCGTACCTGCCGCTGCTGTGCACCGGCGATGAAGTGCTCGCCGCCGGTGACTGCCTGATCTCCGACACCCTGCAGCACTGGCTGGAGGTGAACCAGGCCACCTTGCGCTGGCAACCGGCCGGCGGATCGAATTGACCCCACCGGCCGTGCCGCTCACACTTTGGCCATGCCCAAGAAGTCCCCCAACGAAATCTCCCCGGTCGCCCACTTCGAGCAGTCGCTGGAAGAACTGGAGCAGCTGGTCGAAAAAATGGAAGCCGGCGACCTGAGCCTGGAACAGTCGCTCGGTGCCTACGAGCGCGGCGTCGGCCTCTACCGCCAGTGCCAGCAGGCGCTGGAACAGGCCGAACTGCGCGTGCGCCTGCTGAGCGATCCGGCCCAGCCGGAAAAGTCCGAACCTTTCGATACCGCCGGCAATGACGACTGAGGCCCTGTTCACCCGCTGGCTGGCCCGTACCGAACAGCAACTCGACACCGCGCTCCCCGATCCGGACACCACCCCGTACGGGCTGCATCGCGCCATGCGCTATGCGGCACTGGGCGGCGGCAAGCGCATGCGGCCGCTGCTGGTCTACGCCGCCGGGCAGCTGTTCGATGCCGACGAAGCCCTGCTGGATGCGCCGGCCGCAGCGGTGGAGCTGATCCACGCCTATTCACTGGTGCATGACGATCTGCCGGCGATGGACGATGACGAGCTGCGCCGCGGCCGCCCGACCACCCATATCGCCTTCGACGAGGCC
>NZ_BAZI01000612.1 GCF_001310775.1 Stenotrophomonas pictorum JCM 9942 | reverse complement strand
CCGACGGGCAGTGGAAGCGCACGCCGCCGGTGGACTACCGCGCGTTCATGGCCGAGCCGGCCACGCGCCAGCGCTACTGGGCGCGCAGCCTGCTGGGCTGGCCGCGTATCGGTCTGGCCCGGCCCAACGCCACCCATCACGCACTGGCGGCGCTGGAGGCCGAGGGCCGGGTCGAACTGCTGCTGACCCAGAATGTGGACGGCCTGCACCAGCGTGCCGGCAGCCGGACGGTGATCGATCTGCACGGGCGCCTGGACGCGGTGTGCTGCATGGGCTGCCAGGCGCGCTCCACACGTGAACACCTGCAGCAGCGCCTGCGCCAGGCCAATCCCGGCTGGGAGGTGCGCCAGGCCGGGACCGCGCCGGATGGCGATGCCGATCTGGACACGGATTTTTCCGGTTTCCAGGTGCCGGCCTGCGAGCGCTGCGGCGGCATTCTCAAGCCGGATGTGGTGTTCTTCGGCGAGAACGTGCCGCGCGCGCGGGTGGAGGCGGTGCACGCGCACCTGCGCCAGGCCGATGCGGTGCTGGTGGTGGGGTCTTCGCTGATGGTCTATTCGGGCTTCCGTTTCGTGCAGGCCGCGGCCCGCGCCGGACTGCCGGTGGCCGCGATCAACCTGGGGCGCACCCGTGCCGATGACCTGCTCGAACTCAAGATCCATGCGCCCTGCGCGCAGGCGCTGGCGTTTCTGTTGCCGGGCGGGCACTGAGGCTGGCGCCCGCCAGCGGGCTGAACACGGAATTTGCGAAACAGTGATCCATCCCGGTGGTTGTGCGCGGCCGCGCACAGGAGTGCAATAGCGCCCGTTTTCTCCTGTCCGTGAGTCTGTTTTGAGCCAGCTGTTCTCGCCGATCACCTTCGGCCCGTTGTCGTTGTCCAACCGCATCGTCATCGCCCCGATGTGCCAGTACGCCAGCACCGACGGGCTGGCCAACGACTGGCACCGCATGCATCTGGGCCAGCTGGCGCAGTCCGGCGCCGGCCTGCTGATCCTGGAAGCCACCGCGGTGCTGCCGGAAGGACGCATCAGCTGGGCCGACCTGGGCCTGTGGGGTGACGCCACCGAAGCGGCGCTGGCGGCAGTGCTGGCCTCGGTGCGGCAGTGGTCGCCGATGCCGATCGGGATAC
>NZ_BAZI01000611.1 GCF_001310775.1 Stenotrophomonas pictorum JCM 9942 | reverse complement strand
GCAACGGGGCGCCAAAGCGCCCCGTTTCACATTTGCCCCTCCACACAATGGGAGAAGCTCACTAACTATCCGCCGATGCTCAGCATGCGGTATACCCGCCGTCGACAACCAGTTTCTGACCGGTCATAAAGGAAGACTCGTCGGACATCAGGAACACCGCCGGCTTGGCGATTTCGGCCGGAACACCCATACGGCCACCAAATTTCCCACGCGGGACAATATCTGCATCCTTCACCGGATCGTTGCACAATGGGTGCAGCGCCGCCAGCTGGGTGAAGTCAAAGGCATCCGTTTCCAAGGATTTCTCATGCGACAACTTCTCTTTGTCAGTCGTGACAGCGGCCTGGAATAGCGGCGTCATAATATATCCCGGATTCACGGTGTTCACTCGGATTCCGTATTCCGCGAACTGCAGCGCGAGGGCCTTCGACAGGCCGACAACGCCGTGTTTCCCCATCGTATACTGGACCAGATTGAAGCGTTCAATCAGCACCTCGCCCGTCTCCGTGTTCACCACCTTCGGGCGACCGGCGACGCCGTGGATGCTCGATACCAGCACGATCGAGCCCTTGGTCCCGTGCTTCATCATCAGCCGCGAGCCGTAGAGCGCGGTATTGAACACTCCGTCCTCGTTGACGCTCTGGATGAATTTTTTCGACTTCAGAACCTCCTCGGGATCCTTATCGAAATCCTCAGCCGTCGCCACGCCGGCATTGGCCATGATGGCATCCACCCGACCATAGGTCTTCTCAGTGATCTCGAAAAGTTTCTCAACATCCTTCGGATCAGTCACGTCGGTATGCACATAGAGCGCATGCCCCTCACCATATTCCTCGTTCAGGCTCTTGGCGAATGCCTCGCCCTGCTCATCGTTGATGTCGGAAATGACAACCCCATCGGCCCCTTCGGCCAAGGCTTCGCGAACCGTTGCCGAGCCAATGGAATCGAACCCGGGGATGACCGAAACCGACCCCGTCACTACGACAATCTTGCCAGCTAGCTTACCCATCTCGAATACTCCTTTGGTTGAGATATTAGTGAATACATGCTGCGGTAGGGCCACCTTGGGGTATAGGAAGTTCAACCGCCCTTTTTGGCGAGTCTGGCGGGTAGGCGGCGGTCGCGCAAGCGCCGCTTT
>NZ_BAZI01000610.1 GCF_001310775.1 Stenotrophomonas pictorum JCM 9942 | reverse complement strand
GGTCGTGTGTTGTATCCGGCGCTAGACCCGGTGGACAGCATCGGCAACGAAGCCAAGGTCGAGGTGCTCAAGCGCCTGGACCAGTACCTGCGTGCGGCCGATCCGCGCGTGCAGCAGGTGATGGTGAGCCTGTCCGGCGGCGTGGACACGGTGCTGATCGCGCGCAGCGACGGCGTACTGGCGGCCGATGTGCGGCCGCTGGTGCGTCTGAATGTGCAGGTCATCGTCGAGCAGGGGGGCCGCCGCGAATCCGGTTATGCCGGCGGTGGTGGCCGATACAGCTATGAAGAACTGTTTGCCGGTGAGCGCCCGGAAAGCTTCGCCCGCGAGGCGCTGCGCCAGGCACTGGTGAACCTGGAGGCGATTCCGGCCCCGGCCGGGGTGATGCCCGTGGTGCTGGGCCCGGGCTGGCCGGGTGTGCTGTTGCACGAGGCGGTCGGCCACGGCCTGGAGGGCGACTTCAACCGCAAGGGCACCAGCGTCTATGCCGGCCGTATTGGCGAGCGGGTGGCTTCACCGGGGGTGACCATCGTCGATGATGGCACCCTGGACGGGCGTCGTGGTTCGTTGAACATCGACGACGAAGGCACGCCCACCCGGTGCACCACGCTGATCGAGGACGGCATCCTGGTCGGCTACATGCAGGACACGCTCAATGCGCGGCTGATGGGCGTGGCGCCGACCGGCAATGGCCGCCGCGAATCGTTCGCGCACATGACCATGCCGCGCATGACCAACACTTATATGCGCGCCGGCACCCACGACCCGCAGGAAATGATCCGCTCGGTGAAAAAGGGCCTGTACGCGGTCAACTTCGGCGGCGGCCAGGTCGACATCACCAGCGGCAAGTACGTGTTCTCGGCGACCGAGGCCTACCTGATCGAAGACGGCAGGATCACCGCGCCGGTCAAGGGCGCCACGCTGATCGGCAACGGCCCGGAAACCATGCAGAAGGTGCGCATGATCGGCAACGACCTGGCGCTGGATGAAGGCGTCGGCATCTGCGGCAAGGACGGCCAGAGCGTGCCGGTGGGTGTGGGCCAGCCGTCGCTGCTGATCGAGGGCATCACCGTGGGCGGTACCCAGGCCTGAGCGGGACGCCGATGATGCCTGCGACGCTGAGCGCAGCGGCTGCCGGTGG
>NZ_BAZI01000609.1 GCF_001310775.1 Stenotrophomonas pictorum JCM 9942 | reverse complement strand
TCGTTGCGGCGCCACGCCGCCTGTTCCAGCATCAGTAGCGCAGCCACATGCTCGCCATCGGAACCGGGAGCCGTGTCGATCCAGCGTCGCCGCTGCCAGGGCCGGCAGCGCCAGCCACGCCTCGACGCTGGTCACCGGAAGCGGGTGGTTGCCTGCAGCCGCGCAAACACCAGCGCATAGTGCGGCGCGGCCGACTCGAAGTAATAACCGCGGCGAACCGCTTCGGCGCGATCCCCCGCCGGCGCAGGCACGGCTGCCCCGGCCCGGCGCAGTTTCTTCAGCAGGCCTGTCGGGGTGATCGAAGACAGCGGAGTGGCAGCAAAGCGCGGAACGCCCTCGTGCAACAACTTCCAGGTTTCCACCGCACAATTGTTGCTGATGAAGTAGTAGCGCCCGTCATAGCTCCAGTGCAGCCGCGCGGCCTGCCGCAACAACGCGGCCACTTCATCGCGCTGCAGCTGCAACGGCGTGGAGGACAGGCTGCGCAGCTCCACCCGGGTGTACTCGTCCACCACCCGGTTCAGCGGCAGCACGAACAGCCGTGAGGGATAGGAACCGGTCAATCCGCGCCAGCTGGAAATCTGCACATCACCGACAAAAGCACGGAAGGACAGCACCAGGTGGTACTGCAGATCCATGCGGCAGGCCGGACCGCGCGGGCGCCCCGGCGCGCAGACCACCAGCCGCAGCATGCTGTGGCCCCAGCGGCTCATCAGCACGTCGTTGCCTTCGGCCAGCAGGTAGTCCACCTCATAGACGCGCTGCGGGTCCAGCTCCAGCAGCGTACCGGTGCCTTCCTCCTCGCCGGCGCGCACGAACGGCAGGCTGCCTGCACAGGCGCCGTCCGTGACCGGCTCCAACCCGAGCGCGGCGGCGTACCACGCCTGCAATGCCGGGCGCCGGCAGGCGTAATCCGGATCCAGCAGCACATGTTCCAGGTTGACCGCGAAGAACTCCGCGGGACTGTGCCGCTCATAGGCGTCCGGGCTGCGCAGCGCGAACGCGTTGCGGCCTCGGCCCATCTTCAGCGGCTTGCGCTGCCAGCCGGCCAGGTCCAGAAACCGCGGCTGTGCCGACCAGCGCCCTGCAGGCAAACGGTCCAGGGCGTGGGCCAGCTCGTGGATCAGGGCCGCCTGTG
>NZ_BAZI01000608.1 GCF_001310775.1 Stenotrophomonas pictorum JCM 9942 | reverse complement strand
TTACCGGATGTGCCGTCGAAAAATGCGTCCGGCAGTGGCGAACCCACGCACAGCGCGGGCATGCGTCCCGGGTGTGCTTGACCAACCATCCAGTTGTTGGATAAGCGTCTCTTTTGGTTACTTTTCTTTGCACAAGCAAAGAAAGGCCCTTCAACAGCCGCATGGCTGGTCAAAGTGACTCGGGCACCAGCGGTGCACGAAAGCTTTTTCCTTTTCTCGGCGTTCCGAGCTCCGAGCTCGGCCTTCCGAGAAACTCAAGAACACGGTCCGGTTCACTTCCTTCCAAGCCCCTACTCATATCACGAGGGCAATACGGCACTTTCCGACGGTCAGTTAAGGACAACTGCATCCGCGAGGTTCTGCTCGCTGCCGGAGCCGCGCCGGACCGCTGAAAGGAAAAGGCCGCACACTGTGCGGCCTTTCCAGTAATCAACAGCGGTAAGGACTCAACCTGCGCAGTTGGCGCACAGGCCGTGGACCTCCAGGGTCTGGGCCTGCGGTTTGAAGCCCAGCGCCTTGGCGCGTTCTTCCAGCTGGCGGACGATGTCGCGGTCTTCCAGCTCCACCGCGCTGTGGCAGCGGTTGCAGATCAGGAACGGCACCGAGTGCTGAGTGCTGCTGGGATGGTGGCAGGCGACGAACGAGTTGACCGAGGCCAGCTTGTGCACAAAACCATTTGCCATCAAAAAATCCAGCGCGCGGTAGACCGTGGGCGGGGCGTCGGCACCGACGCCCTTGCCTTCGCGCACCCATTCCAGCAGTTCGTAGGCCTTGACCGGCTTGCCCGCCTCGGCGATCAGCCGCAGCACGTTGGCGCGGATCGGGGTCAGCCGCAATCCGCGCTCGCGGCACACCCGTTCGACCACCGCGATGAAATCCGCCGCGTCTTCAACGTGGTGGTGGGGAGCGGTGCAGGTGTGCGCGTCGGTCATGTCTACCTCGGGGAAAGTCAGGTCGTGGGGACCTTGGTCAGGGCTGCATCGATGCGCTTGAGCGCTTCATCGCGACCGGCCAGATACACGGTGTGGGAGATATCCGGGCTGACCTGGGTGCCGGTGATGGCCACGCGCAGCGGCTGGGCGACCTTACCCATGCCGATCTCCAGCGCGGCGGCGGCCTCATGCAGCGCGGCCGACACGCTCTCGGCGC
>NZ_BAZI01000607.1 GCF_001310775.1 Stenotrophomonas pictorum JCM 9942 | reverse complement strand
CAGACTTCGATCACGTGTCCAGCCGTCGCCGGCGGCGGTGTGCCGGTACCCGCCGGCGCCAGCATCTGCTTCCAGGCCGCATACACCGAGCCGGCGAACACCGGCATCAGCACCGCCATCAGCACCAGCTGCGCCACCGCCATGGCCGCAGCCTGGCCGGCGATCAGGCCGATGATCAGTGCCACGATCATCACCGCGAAGTAGATCGCGAAGATCGCGATGAAGGCCAGCACGAAGAACACCAGCATCGCCGGCAGGTTGTGCAGGCTCGCGCGCAGGCTCTCACGCAAGGCGTGGAAGCCGGTGCGGCCTTCGAACATCACCTGCGGCGGCATCACGAACAGTGCCAGCGTCAGCGCGGCGAAGGTGCCCAGCAACAGCAGCAGCCACAGCAGGATGCGCCCGGCCGGCAGCGTCGCCACCAGCGCTTCGATCTGCGCCGGGTCCGGCTGCGCGCCGGACTGGCTGATCTCGTTGAGCTTGAGCATCACCTCCGACAGCTGCTGCAGGCCGGCGGTGCCCACCAGCACCAGCAGCAGCGTGCCCAGCAGCAAGGCGGCCACCAGCTGCGGCAGCAGGGCGATCAGCAGGTGCGGCGCGCGGCCTTCCTGGATGCCCTGCAGCAGGTGCGAGGGCCGGGCGATGCGGCCCTGGTCGACTTCGCGGATCGCCCACAGCAGGCCGCCCATGAACAACGGGCCGGCCAGCAGCAGCAGGAACTGCACCGCCGTGCCCAGCAGCGGCACCAGCATCGACAACGACAGCACCAGCCAGGTGCCCACACCCCAGAGGATGCCCAGCGAACCCAGGGCCAGCGGCGCGCGCTTGAGCAGGCCGAACCCGGTCAACAACCATTCCGCGCCGGCAGAGGCCGGCACCTTGCGAATCTCGCTCATTGCAATTCCGAAACAGGGGGGATGCCAGGACCGGCCTGACACCGCACGATTATCGCTGGAACCCGGGCCCCGGGCGAGTGACCTTTGGCGTATCTGCGTTCCGGCGGTAAACGTTGCCCGTAGCCGATGGCGATGGGGCGGTTGGCCGCAGGGTAGAGGCGGCTTGCCGGAGCAGTGCCTCAACGGTTTGCAGCACTTGCGGTCCGCTCAGTGGCGGTTGCCGTGGCGGACGTGGCGCACGAAGCGGCGCAGCA
>NZ_BAZI01000606.1 GCF_001310775.1 Stenotrophomonas pictorum JCM 9942 | reverse complement strand
CTGACCGCCACCCTGGTGCTGTCGGCGCTGGTGCACGGCCTGCTGCTTCTCGGCGTGGGCTTTGCCGTCAGCGACAACGCGCCGCTGGTGCCGACACTGGATGTCATCTTCAGCCAGACCAGCACGCCATTGACGCCCAAACAGGCCGACTTCCTGGCCCAGGCCAACCAGCAGGGCGGCGGCGATCACGACACCGCACAACGCCCGCGCGATGCGCAGGCCGGTATCGTACCGCAGGCCCAGAACGGCCTGGCGCCGGTACCGCTGCAGGCGCAAAGCGCGGCCACCCCACCGCCGCCGCAGGCCCGGGTGATCACCAGCGAGCAGGGAAAGGACCGCGTTGCCGAGGTGCAGCCGCAGCCACTGCCCGATCGCCCGGACAGCAATGCGCCGATGAGCGCACGCGAGCAGCGCGATGCGGAAATGGCCCGACTGGCGGCCGAGGTGCACCTGCGCTCGGAGCAGTACGCCAAACGCCCGAACCGCAAATTCGTCTCGGCCAGCACCCGCGAGTACGCCTATGCCAATTACCTGCGGGCGTGGGTGGATCGCGCCGAGCGGGTGGGCAACCTGAACTATCCCGATGAAGCCCGCCAGCGCCGGCTCGGTGGACAGGTGGTGATCACCGTCGGGGTGCGCCGCGATGGCAGCGTGGAAAGCAGCCGCATCCTGCGCAGCAGTGGCGTGCCGCTGCTCGATGCCGCCGCGCTGCGGGTGATCGAGCTGGCCAAACCCTTCCCGGCATTGCCGAAAACCGACGACAACATCGACATCCTGCAGGTCACCCGCACCTGGGTGTTCCTGCCCGGCGGCGAGCTGCACGACGATCGCTGAAACAACCGGCCCGGCCAGATCCACCGCTGGCAGGCCAGCGCCGGAGGATCAACAGACCCATTACGACACGTGCGCGGGCGCAGGACATCCACCTCGCAGCGTGACTCAGCTCTGCCTGGAGGCCCGCAGCGCCTGCTGCTCGATCAGGGTCAGCGCGACGTTGTCGCGCAGATAGGCCGGCTGCACCAGCTCCGGAGCGATGCCTTCGCCGCGGGCCATCATCGGTACCGCGATCTGCAGCACATCGGCCGCGCGCGGCAGCGCCTGCGCATCCACCAAAGCCAGCCGCGACTGCAGGCGGCTGGCCAGCACGCC
>NZ_BAZI01000605.1 GCF_001310775.1 Stenotrophomonas pictorum JCM 9942 | reverse complement strand
CCGCGGGCTGATGCCCTCGCCAGTCAAGCTCGACGCCATCGCCCGCGGCATCCCGGTATTCCAGCCGGAAACCCTGAAAACCGCCGAAGCCCAGCAGCAGCTGCGCGCGCTGCAGCCGGATCTGATGGTCGTGGTCGCCTACGGGTTGATCCTGCCCAAGGCGGTGCTGGCTATTCCCACCCACGGCTGCTGGAACGTGCATGCCTCGCTGCTGCCGCGCTGGCGCGGTGCCGCGCCGATCCAGCGCGCGATCCAGGCCGGCGATGCCGAAACCGGCGTGTGCCTGATGCAGATGGAGGCCGGGCTGGACACCGGCCCGGTGCTGCTGCGCCAGCACACCCCGATCAACGACACCGATACCGGCGGCCAGCTGCATGACCGGCTGGCGCAGCTGGGCGCACAGGTGCTGGCCGATGGCCTGGGCCTGCTGCGCGCCGGCCTCAAACCGATCCCGCAGGTGCAGCCGGCCGAAGGCGTCACCTACGCGCACAAGCTGGACAAGGCCGAGGCCAGGCTGGACTGGGATCAGGACGCGGAAGTGCTGGCGCGCACGGTGCGCGCGTTCAATCCGTGGCCGATCGCCGAGGCCGTGCTAGCTGGTGAACGTGTGCGTATCCACGGCGCGGTGGCCATCGCCGACAACCACGGCAAGGCGCCGGGTACGGTGATCGGCGCGGCGCGCGAGGGTATCGACATCGCTTGCGGCCGGGGCGCGTTGCGCCTGCGCGTGGTGCAGCGCGAGGGCGGCAAGGCGATCACCGCGGCGGACTATCTCAACGCCCGTCGTGACCTGCGGATCGAGCTGAGCCGATGGCGGGTGCGACTTCTACGCCGTGGGGCAACAGGACCGCCACCGCGCAACCCGGGGTGCAGACCCGCGCGTTGGCGGCCAAGGTGCTGGCCGCGGTGATCGGCAAGGGCCGTTCGCTCAAGGCTGAGCTCGGCGCGGCGCTACCCAAGCTGGAGGACGGCCGCGACCGCGCCTTGCTGGAGGCAATCTGCTTTGCCGCATTGCGCCGGCGCACGGTCTACGACCAGGCGTTGCAGCAGTGGCTGCAGAAGCCGCTGGGCCCGCGCGATGCGGATCTGCGCGCGGTGCTGATGGCCGGGTTCGCGCAGCTGGATGTGCTGCAGCTGCCGGCACACGCGG
>NZ_BAZI01000604.1 GCF_001310775.1 Stenotrophomonas pictorum JCM 9942 | reverse complement strand
CTGGTGCAGTGGCAGGGCGACATCATGGCCAATGCCGCCGCCAGCCTGCGCACGACGCTGCGCGACTACGCCACCTTCATGACCTTGATGATGCCGCGTACAACGCGGGCCGCGTGGGAGATCAGGGAAACCACCCGCCAGGCGATGCTCACGCCGCAACTGGTCCTGCCCGGCCGCTGGACCGACAAGGGATTGGGCTGGAACCTGGAAGACACGCGCAGCGGGCCGGTGTTCTATCACGCCGGCAGCAACGCCGACATCTTGAAGAACTTCGCGCTGGGCGATGCCGCGCGGCAACGCGCGATCGTGCTGCTGACCAATGGCGGCAGCGGCAACCTGCTCTACCGGCGCATCGTCCGCCACGCCAGCGGTCACGACCTGCTGGGTTTCGATCTCTGACAGTCGGGCAAACCCTCAGGTTCGACACGACGGGAAACAGGCGCAGGGTGGACGGCCCCAGCGGCTCCCGCTGCTCCTGGCCGTCCGCCGCAGAGAGGCGCCAGAGCGTGAACCCGGCGCTCGCCCTGTCTTGCAGGGTTGCTGAAGCCAACCTGCCCTGCGGTCCTTACTGGTGAGACAAAGGCGCAATGGCCGCCGCTTGCGCACGGTGCCGTGCGGTGCATCGGTTGTCCGTGCGCCCCGGAAGTGGCTTCATCGGTATAGAAGGGGCGCTGCGCGGCCAGGCGTCGGCGGTTTTGCGACGGCTGTGACGCTTTGACGGAGGGCGCCGGGCGATTGTGGGGGCGCAGGCAGGCGTTTTCCACGCGGCGGTGACCGGTTTTCGGCCGATGCCGACCGATTTCTGCTCGTGCGCGACCATTTTTCGGTCGACGCCGAGCGATTTATGGTCGATGCCGAGCGATTTATGGTCGATGCCGACCATTTATTGGTCGCGCGCGAGCGATTTCCGGTCGACGCCGACCATTTTTTGCTCG
Source organism: Stenotrophomonas pictorum JCM 9942 (assembly GCF_001310775.1). Lineage (GTDB taxonomy): Bacteria > Pseudomonadota > Gammaproteobacteria > Xanthomonadales > Xanthomonadaceae > Stenotrophomonas > Stenotrophomonas pictorum. The sequence continues at coordinate 219 of NZ_BAZI01000604.1, read as the reverse complement.
TGCACGACCGATTTATGGTCGACGTCGACCATTTTTCGGTCGCAGTCGAGCGATTTTCGTTCGGCGCCGACCGATTTTTGGTCGATTGTCCTGAAAACGGATGCAATGGCGCCCATGGCGCGCCGGGCGGTAAGGGATGGCCGGTAGCAGCGGCACAAACGACAACGCCGGCACGGGGCCGGCGTTGTCGGAGGGATCGCTGCGGCGGGTCAGCCGGCG
>NZ_BAZI01000603.1 GCF_001310775.1 Stenotrophomonas pictorum JCM 9942 | reverse complement strand
CCGGTGCGACCGCTGTTGAGGATGTTCATCGCGACCTTGAAGCCCTTGCCGACCGGGCCGAGCACGTTGGCCGCCGGCACGCGCACGTCAGTGAAGGCGACGGTGGTGGTCGAGGAGGCACGGATGCCCATCTTGTCTTCGTGCGGGCCGTGGCTGACGCCCTCCCAGCCGGCCTCGACGATAAACGCGGTGACCTTGCCCTCGGGCGTGTCGGTACGGGCGAACACGGTGTAGAAGCCGGCGATGCCGCCGTTGGTGATCCAGATCTTCTCGCCGTTGAGGGTCCAGCTGCCGTCCTCGTTGCGGCTGGCCCTGGTGCGGATCGCCGCGGCATCGGAGCCGGCGCCGGATTCGGTCAGGCAGAACGCGGCGATCATCTCGCCGCTGGCCAGCTGCGGCAGATAGCGCTGCTTCTGCTCGTCGCTGCCGAACAGCAGCAGCCCCTTCATGCCGATCGAGCTGTGCGCGCCGATGGTCAGCGACACCGAGCTGTCGTGGCTGCTGGTCTGGCCCAGCACGCGCGCATAGGCGCCGTTGGACAGCTCCAGTCCGCCGTGTTCCTCGGGAATGATCAGGCCGAACAGACCCATCTCGCGCAAGGCCTGGATGAACTCCTCCGGCTGCTCGGCATCGCGGTCGTACTGTTTGAGCGCGGCGCTCTTGTCTGTCAGGAACTGGTCGATGGCCTCGGTCATCGCCCCGAGCATTTCCCGGTCGCGCTCGCGGATCTGCGGATAGGGAAACAGCACGTCCTCGGCGATCTGGCCGAAGAACAGCTGTTTGGCGACGCTTTCATCCAGATTCTGCGATGCAACGGTATTCACGGCACGACTCCTCGATACGGCGACAACGAAGGCCGGTGCTGGCGATCCGGCGCGATAACCCGATCATGCCCCTGCCGGCGCCGATATTGGAACTCGCTGCGGTTTTGCCGGTCTGTTGCTGCTGCCAATACGCCGCGACAGGGCCGCTGACCGTCCTGTGGCCCTTGTCCCATGGAGTCGCATGCGCCCAGTCCGCTCGCCAGAACCGTTGTGGACCCATGCCGTGGCGATCCTGGCGGCGGTCGCGGTGTCTGCGCTGCTGCTGCGATTGCTGTGGCAGTGGCCGCCGGTGCGCGAATCGCGTCCGGAGACGCGTATCCAGTTGCGCTGGCTGCTGCCGGCAC
>NZ_BAZI01000602.1 GCF_001310775.1 Stenotrophomonas pictorum JCM 9942 | reverse complement strand
GGGCGCGCTGCCGGCGGACATCTATATCGGCGCGGCCGCAGTGGCCGATTACACCCCGCGCCAGGTCTCGTCGCAGAAGCTGAAGAAGACCGCCGACAGCCAGACCCTGACGCTGGAGCTGGTGCGCACCCCGGACATCCTGGCCGAAGTGGCCGCGCAGACCCAGGCGCTGAAGCTGGTGGTCGGCTTTGCCGCCGAGACCCACGAGGTGGAGAAATATGCGCGCGGCAAACTGGTGGCCAAGCATCTGGACCTGATCATCGCCAACCAGGTCGGCATCGCCGGCAACGGCTTTGAGAGCGACCAGAACGCGGCGGTGGCCTACTGGGATGGCGGCCAGCGCGAGTTCCCGGGCACCGCCAAGACCCGGCTGGCCGAACAGCTGCTGGACCTGATCGCCGAGAGGTTGGATGCATGAATGAGGCAAGTGCGCTGCAGCCGTTGCAGGTGAAATTGCTGGATCCCCGCTTCGGCGATGCCTGGCCGCTGCCGGGCTACGCCACCGAAGCCAGCGCCGGCATGGACCTGCGCGCGGCGATCGAAGCGCCGATGACGCTGCCGCCGGGCGATGCGGCGCTGCTGCCCAGCGGTATCGCCATCCATATCGCCGACCCCAACCTGTGTGCGGTGGTGCTGCCACGCTCCGGGCTGGGCCATCGCCATGGCATCGTGCTGGGCAACGGCACCGGCCTGATCGATGCCGACTACCAGGGGCCGCTGCTGATCAGCGTCTGGAACCGGGGCCGTGACGCCTTCACCATCGAACCCGGCGACCGCATCGCGCAGCTGGTGGTGATGCCCATCGCCCGCGTCACGTTGCAGGTAGTGGATACTTTCATCGACAGTGCACGTGGAACGGGTGGGTTTGGCCACACCGGGGTGCGCTGACAGGGGGGAAACGCACGATGAGCCAAGGTAAGGAAAGCCAACGCCCGCGCGTGGCGCTGGGCCGTTCAACGCCGCTGCTGGCGGTGCTGCTGTTGCTGCTGGCGGGCTGGTTCGGCTGGAGCGCGTTCAACCAGTGGCTGCAGGCCGATACCGGCACTGCGCTGGAACAGGCGCGCGATCGCGCCGTGAGCGACGTGCAGCAGGCGGTCAGCGCGCAGCTGGTGCAGTTCGGCAAGCAGCTGGAGCGGGCGCCGGTACAGGCCGCGCTGGCCACCGGTGA
>NZ_BAZI01000601.1 GCF_001310775.1 Stenotrophomonas pictorum JCM 9942 | reverse complement strand
CTAGTTGCCGAACCGCTTGGGCAGGGCCCGCCACTTGCAGCCATTTTCGGCCACGAACAGGATCGCGTTGAGCACTTGAAGGTTGTCCAGCGACACATTGCCCCGCTGCCGCGGCAGGCAATCCTCGATACGCGCGAATTGCGCAGGCGTAAGTTCCATGCGCAGTATGTTAGCACGTAGTGTTAACAGGCCCTAGTCGATGGCTGCGGCGTTGGCTGCCCTCCCCTCTTGAACCCGCGATCCCTCGCCATGAACGCCTCCAGCATGTGCGGGATCAACTTCTCTGCATCGACTGCCTCGCCATACGCTTGCGCGTGCAGCGCGGCGTAGCGGTCGAGGTCGGCTTTCAGGCTGGCTGGGCAGGCGAAAGTCATCTTGACGTTCTCGGTCTTGGGCAGCGGCCCGAGCCGCAGCTTCTTGGTCGCGCTCATTGCGAAGCTCCCCGATTGAAGAACAGCGGCTGGTAGGGCCGCAGCACCAGATCCCGGTTGACGATGATCCGCACCGGCAGGCCCGGCCGCTCGGTCAGCGTCGGCTGGATGTTCATGTTGCGCCGGGTGATCTCCTGGCCGACCTGATTGATGCTGTCCTGGGCGCTGTCGCGCCCGGCGATGACGATGCGGTTGCCGTCCTGGCGGTTTTCCGGCGCGGCCAGCTCGGCACCCACGCCCAGCAGCGTCGTCAGCACCGCGCCCGCAACGATGCGCTTCCAGTGCCAGTCCACGTCGTCTTCCAGGCCGGCGTAGCCGGCCGGGTCGGTGCCCACGAGGTTGTCGAGCGTCAGCGAGGACGTGTCGGGCAGGATGATCCGGTTCCACACCACCTGCACGCGGCTCTGTCCGTAGCTGACCTGGCTGTTGTAGCGCCCCAGGATGCGCGATCCCTGCGGGATCAGCAGGAACTTGCCCGTGGCCGTGTCAAAGACCGGCTCCGTCACCGTGGCGATCACGTCGCCCGGCAAGTCCGACTTGATGCCCGTCACCAGCGCGCCCGCGATCACGGTTCCGGCCATCACCTGATACGGCGACGCCGGCAGCGCCAGATTGCCGGAATTGCGTGTTTCCGTAGAGCCGGCTTTCAGGAACGCTTCCTTTTGGTCTTGTCGGTTCTGCACGGCGGTCGGGTCGGCAGGCTGCGCCGCCACCGATGCCGGCCCAGCCGTGAGCGGG
>NZ_BAZI01000600.1 GCF_001310775.1 Stenotrophomonas pictorum JCM 9942 | reverse complement strand
CGTTTCGGCACGGACCTCGGCGGTATGCGCATCACCCTGCGCGGCCAACGCGGTGGTTTGCAGCACACCGTCCATTGGGACCTGACCGCGCCGATGCTGCACGGCCCGGAGATTCCCACCTTCGCCGCGGTGCTGCTGGCGCGCCGCTTCGCCCGCGGGGAAGGGCTGCCGATTGGCGCCCATGCCTGTATGGGCATGCTGAGCCTGGCCGAGTTCGAGCGCGAGTTCGCGCGCTGGCGGATCGACAGCGCCGTCAGCTGAAGCATTCAGCCGACAGGGGTCAGGGTGCCGACCGGGCTATTGACGACATTTGTAGTCAGGCCTACCGTGACGACACATGTAGTCACGGAGACGGCCATGCGCCGCAAGACCATCGGGGACCAGGAACTGGCCCTGCTGCAGTACATCGGAGAGAACGAACCGGCCAGCGTCGGCGAGGTGGCGGCGTGCTTTGGGGAGGCCCGCGGGCTGGCCCGTTCCACCGTGCTGACGATGATGGAGCGCCTGCGCACCAAGGGATACCTGCAGCGTGAGCACGACGCCGGTGTATACCGCTACACCACCACCACCGGGCAGCAGGACGTGGTCAGCGGTGCGGTCGGCAGCTTTGTCGAGAAGACCCTGCAGGGATCGATCTCGCCGTTCGTGGCATGGATGTCGCAGAAAGCCGAGGTCAGCGACCACGAACTGGCCGAACTGGAAGCGCTGGTCAGCAAGCTGCAGTCGCAGCGCCGGGAGGACTGAATCATGGATTCCACCTTCGAACTGTTGGGCAGCCGCTTGCTGGCCACCAGCGTGCAGACCGCCCTGTTGGCGGGCCTGGTGTGGCTGCTGTGCCGCTGCGTGCGGCGGCTGCCGGCCAGCACCCAGTGCGCGCTGTGGTGGCTGGTGGCGCTGCAGGCGGTGGTCGGCGTGTTCTGGGTCGCACCGCTGGAACTGCCGGTACTGCCTGCAATAGAAATGGTGACGGTGGTGCAGCAGGCGCAGGCCGCCGCTCCGACGGTTGCAGCCACGCCGCTGATCGTGATGAAGCCCCTGCCGGTGGACAGCGGCTGGTCGTGGTCGCTGGTGCTGATGGCGTTGTGGGGGGGCGGCGTTGCGGTGATGGTATGGCGCACGTTCACTGCCTGGCGCGGCAGCCGTGCGCTGCTGCGTCACTGCCCGCCGTGC
>NZ_BAZI01000599.1 GCF_001310775.1 Stenotrophomonas pictorum JCM 9942 | reverse complement strand
CGGGCGGTGGCGGTCGGCGCCAGGGCCCGGCTTGACGGCGTTTGCACCGGTCCACCGCTAGCTTCGAACCCGCCCCCCTGCCTCGGCGGCGGGCAGCCAATCAAGGCGTAGGGCCTCGCCTGCGCCGGACCTGATCACTGCGCGGGAGAGGACGGATGAACACGCTTTGGCTGTGGGTCGGCTTCAATCTGTTCGTGCTTGTGCTGCTGGCCCTGGATCTGGGGGTGCTGCACCGCAAGCAAAAGGAGATCAGCATCAAGGAGGCGCTCTGGCTGAGCCTGGGCTACTTCCTGCTGGCCATGGTCTTCGCCGCCGGCGTGTTCCATTTTCTGGGAGCGCCCAAGGGCTATGAATTCCTGACCGGCTACCTGATCGAAAAGAGCCTGAGCATCGACAATATTTTCGTGTTCGTGCTGATCTTCAGCCATTTCGCGGTCCCGGCGCCCTACCAGTACCGCGTGCTGTTCTGGGGCGTGCTCGGTGCGCTGGTGATGCGCGCGGCGCTGATCCTGGCAGGCGCGGCGGTGATCGAACACTTCCACTGGATCATCTACGTGTTCGGGGCGTTCCTGATCTTCACCGGGGCCAAGATGCTGGTCACGGTCGGGCGGGAACCGGATATCGAGAACAACCGCGTCAACCGTTTCATGCGCCGTCACTTCCGCGTGACCGAAACCTTTGAAGGCGATCGCTTCACGGTGCGCCGCAACGGGGTGCGGTTCATCACCCCGCTGTTTATCGTGCTGGTGCTGGTGGAGCTGACCGACCTGGTGTTCGCGCTGGACTCCATTCCGGCGATCTTCGCGATAACCACCGATCCGTTCATCGTCTACACGGCGAACGTGTTCGCGATCCTCGGCCTGCGGGCGCTGTACTTCGCCCTGGCCGGGATCATCACCCGCTTCCACTACCTCAAGTACGGCCTGTCGCTGGTACTGGTGGTTGTCGGCATCAAGATGATCCTCAATGCCTGGTTCGGGACCAAGGTGATCCCCACCGAGCTTGCGCTGCTGATCACCGCCGTGCTGATCGGCGGCTCGATGCTGGTCTCGCTGCTGAAGACACGCGGTGCGCCGCCGGCGGATGCGCGGACCCGGACCTGGTGGGTACCGGGCAGCCCGACGCGGCCGAAGAAACCGGAGAAGAAGCCGGACCAGCCATGACCCCGGCCTGATCGGCGC
>NZ_BAZI01000598.1 GCF_001310775.1 Stenotrophomonas pictorum JCM 9942 | reverse complement strand
GTAATCCCCCCGCAAAACCAGCGCAGTGAGAAGTAGAAGTTTTCGAAGGAAAATTTCTACCATGAAGAAGTCCCGATTCACCGACAGCCAGATCATCGAGGCGCTCAAGCGCGTAGAGGCTGGTCTTGCCGTGCCCGAGCTGTGCCGCGAGATGGGCGTCAGCACGGCCACGTTCTACAAGTGGCGCTCGAAGTTCGGTGGCATGGATGCCTCGCTGATGGCGCGCATGAAGGAGCTGGAGGAAGAAAACCGCCGACTCCGCAAGATGTACGTCGAAGAAAAGCTCAAGGCCGAAGTGGTCTCGGAGGCACTCGCAAAAAAGTGGTGAAGCCATCTCGCCGCCGCGAGATGGCTCAAAGGGCTGTGCAGGAACGAGGCATGTCGATACGCGCGGCATGCCTGGCCTTCCGGATCAGCCAGGCTTGCTACCGGTACGAAGCCAAGCACCAGGCCGAGAACGATGAGATCGCCGACTGGCTGCTACGCCTGACGGACAACAACCGCAACTGGGGCTTTGGGCTGTGCTTCCTGTACTTGCGCAACGTCAAAGGCTTTGGCTGGAACCACAAGCGCGTGTACCGCATCTACAGGGAGCTGGAGTTGAACCTGCGCATCAAGCCACGCAAACGCCTGGTGCGCGAGAAGCCCCAGCCGCTATCGGTACCAGAGGCCATCAATCAGGTGTGGTCGATGGACTTCATGCATGACCAGTTGGAGGACGGCAGAAGCTTCAGGCTGCTCAACATCATCGATGACTTCAACCGCGAAGCACTGGGCATCGAGGTCGACTTCTCGCTGCCCACGCTGCGGGTGATCCGCACGCTCACACAGGTCATAGCCTGGCGTGGCAAGCCGCAGGTCATTCGCTGCGACAACGGCCCGGAGTACATCAGCGCGGCCATCGAGGCCTGGGCCAAGTCGTGGGGCATTCGCTTTGAGCACATCGAACCGGGCAAGCCACAACAGAACGCCTATGTTGAACGCTTCAACCGAACGGTGCGCTACGAATGGCTCTCGCAGTACCATTGGACAGACCTTGATGAGGTCAGGCTGTGCGCCACCCAATGGATGTGGATGTACAACCATGAACGCCCAAACATGGCCTTGGGCGGCATCACCCCCAAGCAGCGGTTGGCCATGGCCGCATAGCTCTACTTCTCAGAACTCTGGTTAATGGGGGGA
>NZ_BAZI01000597.1 GCF_001310775.1 Stenotrophomonas pictorum JCM 9942 | reverse complement strand
CCGGCCGCCGGGCAGCAGCCGCGCGCGCGCGCCCATCGCCTCGCATGGTTTGTCGCCGTACACCGTCTGGCCCTGCGCATTGGTGCAACGGTTGATCTGCTGCGCGTGAAGATCGAGCGCCCCCAGGGCAATGGCGGACAACAACAGCAGCAGGGCGATTCGCATCGTCCAAGGGTAGTGGCTGGATCAGCGGGCAGGAAGTGACGGAAGTGAGGTGCTTCCGCCCGGTTCAGGCGTGTCCGAGGCGCCTGAGCACCGCCTGCGTCGGCCGGGCCAGGTTGAGTGTGTAGAAGTGCAGCGACGGCACCCCGGCGGCGATCAGGCGCTCGCACAGCGCGGCCACCACATCGGCGCCGAACGTGCGCACCGACTCGGCATCATCGCCAAAGGCCTGCATGCGCTTGCTGATCCAGCGCGGGATCTCCGCGCCGCACTGCTCGGAGAACCGGCGCAGCTGGCTGAAGTTGGAGATCGGCATGATCCCGGGAATGATCGGCACCTCCACGCCCAGCTTGCGCACCGCCTCGACGAAGTGGAAATAGGCGTCGGCGTTGTAGAAGTACTGGGTGATCGCCGCATCGGCGCCGGCATCGATCTTGGTCTTGAAGTGGCGCAGGTCGGCCAGCGCGCAGGACGCCTGCGGGTGGGTTTCCGGATACGCGCCGACCTCGATGCGGAAGGCGTCGCCATGTTCGGCGCGGATGAAGGCGATCAGCTCCGAGGCATAGCGCATATCGCCGGGAAAGCCCATGCCCGAGGGCAGGTCGCCGCGCAGGGCTACGATGCGCTTGACCCCGATGGCCCGGTACAGCTTGAGCAGCTCGCGGATCTCCTCGCGGGTGCCGCCGACGCACGACAGGTGCGGCGCAGCCTGCAGGCCGTGGTGCTGGTTCAGATGGCGCACCGTCTCGGAGGTGTAGCTCAGGGTCGAACCGCCCGCGCCGAAGGTGCACGACACGTACTCCGGCGCGTAGGTCTTGAGCCTGGCCGCGGTGCGGTCCAGCTGGGCACGCTGGTCATCGGTCTTGGGGGGATAGAACTCGAAGCTGATCGCGGTCATGGGGCGCCGGGCATGCTGGAATACGGGCCATTATATCTCTTCATCAAGATGGATGTTCAAGAGTTTCGCCTGTGACCATGCCGTGGCCCGGCCTTGAGGCGGGCCGGCCACCAACAGCCCGCCCTCG
>NZ_BAZI01000596.1 GCF_001310775.1 Stenotrophomonas pictorum JCM 9942 | reverse complement strand
CGCTTGGCCCGGAGGCCGCACAGGCCACGCTGGATGCGGCCCGCGCGGCGGTGGCGATGGGGATCAAGGTGTCCTTCGATGGCAACTTCCGGCCCAAGCTGTGGGAGCGCTGGGGTGGCGATGCCACGGCGATCCTGCGCGACCTGTTCGACTGCGCGCATATCGGGTTCGCCGACTACCGCGACATCGGTGTGGTGCTCGGCGGGCAGTTCGCGCAGGCCGATGCCCAGGCGCGCGTGGATGCGGCCGCGGCGATGGCCTTTGCCGCCTTCCCGCGCCTGCAGTACATGGCGTGCACCCAGCGCACCGCGCACAGCGTGGACCGGCATTCGCTCGGCGCGATGCTGCTCGGCCGCGACGGCACCCGTGCCATCGCCCCGGAAGAGACGCTGACCGGCATCGTCGATCGCATCGGTGGCGGTGACGCGTTTGCCGCCGGCGTGCTGCACGGGCTGATCGAAGGCTTCGATGCCGGGGCCACGATCCGCTTCGGGTTGGCCGCCGGCTGCCTGAAACACTCCATTCCCGGTGACTTCAACCCGGTCGGCGTCGCCGACGTGATGGCCCTGGTGGGCGAAGGAAAATTCGATGTCCGGCGCTGATCCGCGCGTGCGCGCAATCCTGAAACTGGCACCGGTGATTCCGGTGTTCACCCCCAACGACATCGACGATGCGGTGCAGGTGGCCAACGCGCTGTTCCGCGGGGGTCTGCCGGTGATCGAGGTGACCCTGCGCACCCCGCGCGCGATGGACGCGATCAAGGCGATGGTTGAGGCCGTGCCCGAGGCGGTGATCGGCGCCGGCACCGTGCTCGAAGGCCGGCAGCTGGAGCAGCTCAAGGCCGTGGGTGGCCGCTTCGCGGTTTCGCCCGGCGCCACCGACCGGCTCTATGCCGCCGCGCGTGATGTCGACCTGCCGTTCCTGCCCGGCGTGGCCACCTCCTCGGAGCTGATGCGCGGACTGGAGCACGGCCTGGACACGTTCAAGTTCTTCCCGGCGATGCAGGCCGGCGGCGCGGCGATGCTGTCGGCGTGGAACGGCCCGTTCGGCGATGTGCGCTTCTGTCCGACCGGCGGGATCAGCGCGCAGACCGCGCCACAGTTCCTGCACCTGCCCAACGTGCTGTGCGTGGGCGGCTCGTGGCTGACCACCGGCGAGCTGCTGCAGTCACGCGACTGGGCCCGGATCGAGCA
>NZ_BAZI01000595.1 GCF_001310775.1 Stenotrophomonas pictorum JCM 9942 | reverse complement strand
TGGGCGTACTGGCTGGGGCGGCGCTACTGGGGGCAGGGGGTCATGAGCGCGGTGGTGGCCGCCTACGCACCGTGGGTGATGGCCGAGCTGGCGCTGTCGCGGCTGGCCGCGCAGGTGATGGCCGGCAATCCGGCCTCGGCGCGGGTGTTGTTGAAGAACGGATTCGACGAGGAAGGCGTGGAGCGCCAGTCAGTGCTGAAGGACGGGCAGCTGCATGACATGCGCTGCTTCGCCCGTCTACGGATGTTGCCGTAATACAGGGGGCGGCCCTGCACAGGGCTGCACAATCGTGGAAAAATCGGCCGGTCCCGTAGACCGGGGCCGGCCACTTTAAGCTTTCCGGGGAACTACGTGGAATCTATCGTCGAATTCGTCAACGGCATCATCTGGAGCAATGCGCTCATTTTCATGTGTCTGGGCGCGGGACTGTGGTTCACGCTGCGCACGCGCGTCATGCAGATCCGCGGGTTTGCCGAGATGTGCCGGCTGACGGTGCGCGGGCAGAAGTCCGAGGCCGGTGTGTCCTCCTTCCAGGCGCTGGCCATGTCGATGGCCGGGCGCATGGGCGTGGGCAACATCGCCGGCGTGGCTACCGCCATCGCCTACGGCGGCCCCGGCGCGATCTTCTGGATGTGGGTGATGGGCTTCCTCGCGCCTCCACCTCCTATGTGGAATCCACCCTGGCGCAGATCTACAAGGTCAAGGACGCCGAGGGCCGCTACCGCGGTGGTCCGGCCTACTACATCGAAAAGGCGATGGGGCTGAAGTGGTATGCGGCAACCTTCGCGGTGGCCACGGTCATCGCCGCCGGCTTCCTGCTGCCGGGCGTGCAGGCCAACGCGATCGCCGACAGTGCGGTCAATGCGCTGTGCACCGGCGGTGACGCCTGCGCGGTGGTCGGCGGCGCGGCCAGCCTGAAGCTGTGGATCGGTCTGCTGGTGGCCACGCTGCTGGGCGTGATCATCTTCGGTGGGGTCAAGCGCATCGCCAGCTTCGCCGAGGTGATCGTGCCGTTCATGGCGCTGGGCTTCATCCTGATGGCCATCGTGGTGATGATGCTCAATGCCAGCAAGGTGCCGACGATGTTCGCCGACATCTTCTCCAGCGCCTTCGGCGCGCATGCGGCCTTCGGCGGCATCATCGGCCAGGCCATCGCCTGGGGCGTCAAGCGCGGCATCTACGCCAACGAGGCCGGCCAGGGCAC
>NZ_BAZI01000594.1 GCF_001310775.1 Stenotrophomonas pictorum JCM 9942 | reverse complement strand
CGCCAGGCGCGCCCGCGGTTCGACGGATGGCTGCTGCGGGATCGGATCACCGCGGCCCGCGATCGGTCGCGGTTGGTGTCCCGCCGGAGGGGCGCTGAGCGGGCAGTCGTCCCCGGGCGCTGCGCTAGACTGTGGGGCCTGTTTCCAGCGAGGTTGCCATGCGCACGCTCTATCCGGCCATCGAGCCCTACGACACCGGCACGCTTGCCGTTGACGACCGCCACACCCTGTATTTCGAGCAGTGCGGCAATCCGAACGGCAAGCCGGTGGTGATGCTGCATGGCGGCCCCGGCGGCGGCTGCACCACCAAGATGCGCCAGTTCCACGACCCGTCCAGGTACCGCATCATCCTGTTCGACCAGCGCGGCTCGGGCCGTTCCACGCCGCACGCCGATCTGGTGGACAACACCACCTGGGACCTGGTCGCCGACATCGAGAAGCTGCGCGAGAAGCTCGGCGTCGAGAAGTGGCAGGTGTTCGGCGGCAGCTGGGGCTCGACCCTGGCGCTGGCCTATGCGCAGGCCCACCCGCAGCGGGTCACCGAACTGGTGCTGCGCGGCATTTTCATGCTGCGCCGCTGGGAACTGGAATGGTTCTACCAGGAAGGTGCCAGCCGCCTGTTCCCGGATGCGTGGGAGCACTACCTCAAGCCGATTCCGGCAGTGGAGCGGCACGATCTGATCTCCGCCTTCCACCGCCGCCTGACCAGCGAGGACGAAGCCACCCGTCTGGCTGCCGCACGCGCCTGGAGCGTATGGGAGGGCGCGACGAGCTTCCTGCATGTGGATGACGACTTCATCAACAGTCACGAGGATCCGCAGTTCGCACTGGCCTTTGCCCGCATCGAGAACCACTACTTCGTCAACGGCGGTTTCTTCGAAGTGGAAGACCAGCTGCTGCGCGACGCGCACAAGATCGCCCATATCCCGGGCGTGATCGTGCACGGCCGCTACGACGTGGTGTGCCCGCTGGCCAATGCCTGGGACCTGCACAAGCTCTGGCCCAAGGCGCAGCTGCACATCACCCCGGGCTCGGGCCATTCGGCCTTCGAGGCCGAGAACGTGGACGCGCTGGTGCGCGCCACCGATGCGTTCGCCGCCTGAGCGGATGCGCCACTGAAGGGAAAACGGGCGGCCTGGGCCGCCCGTTCGCGTTTCCGGCCGGGTTCGCTCAGGCCAGGGCCAGCAGCGCTGGCTGCAGGGCGCGGAAG
>NZ_BAZI01000593.1 GCF_001310775.1 Stenotrophomonas pictorum JCM 9942 | reverse complement strand
CACGCGGGTGGCGGCATGTCGGGCCGCGTGCCAGTGCTGCGCCTGCAGGCGGCTGCCCAGGCGCTGGTTGAGGGCGGCAAGCAGTTGCAGGCCATCGAGTTCGCCGCGCGCATGCGCCAGCTCCAGCCCTTCCCCGCGCAGCGCCGTATCCACCTGTGTGGAGGAACACTGCGCGGCCTCGGCCAGCTGGTGCAGATGGATGCGGTGGTCGTAGTCGGCCAGCAGGCCATCGAAATCGAGCAGCAGGGCGTGCAGGGCAGGCATCGGGCGGCAGGTTCAAAGCGTGACCGGCAGTATCGTCCTGCGGCGAAACAGCGCAGCCCTGCGACATTGCGTCGCGGGGCGGAGCGGGGCGTTGTTCCTAGAATAGGGCGGTTGCATTGTTTTCCCTGGAAGTCTGGAGTCCTGTTCGATGCGCATTCCTGTGTTGCTGTTGGCCCTTGCCGGCCTGTTGCCCGCCGCTCCGGTGCTGGCCCGCACCTGCGCGGTCACCATCGAAAGCAATGACCGTATGCAGTTTTCGTTGCCGCAGATCACGGTGGCGGCCGACTGCACCCAGGTCGACCTTACGCTCAAGCACACCGGCAAGATGGCCGCCAACGTGATGGGCCACAACTGGGTGCTCACGCGCACGGCCGATTTCCAGCCGGTCGCCACCTTGGGAATGCGTTCGACGCTGGCCGACAGCTACCTGCCCAAGGGCGATGCGCGGGTGATCGCGTTCACCCCGGTGATCGGAGGTGGGCAGACAGCGCGCGTGCGCTTTGCGACCAGCAAGCTGGTCCGTGGTGGCGACTACACCTTCTTCTGCTCGTTCCCTGGCCACTGGGGGATGATGAAGGGCAAGCTGGTCTTCGCTTGAGCCCTTGTACGGGGCAAAGAAAAAGGCCGGCATGATGCCGGCCTTTTCCGTATTGCCACCACGTGGCGGGATCAGCCCGCCGCGACCACGTTGAACGCCTCACGCGCTGCAGCCAGCGTGGCTTCGATCACCGCCTCGTCGTGCGCGCTGGACAGGAAGCCGGCTTCATAGGCCGACGGCGCCAGGAACACACCGCGCTCGAGCATGGCGTGGAAGAACACGTTGAAGGCCTTGATGTCACAAGCCGTGGCCTGGGCGTAAGTCTCCACCTTCTCGCGGGTGAAGAACAACCCGAACATCGCGCCGACCTGGTTGGTGGTCACCGCCACCCCGGCCTGCGCCGGGCCGCTTCCAGCCCGGC
>NZ_BAZI01000592.1 GCF_001310775.1 Stenotrophomonas pictorum JCM 9942 | reverse complement strand
CCCGCGCCGGCTCCACCGCCAGCGCGCGCAGCAGCCCTTCCAGCAACGGCCGCTCGGCCAGGTTCAGATCGACCTTGCCGGTTTCAGCCACGATCCGCAGCTCCACGGTGCGGCCATCAAACTGCCAGCGATAGGGACGCCCATCGGCCTGCCACGCCGGCCGCAGCGGATCGGGCCGCAGGCGCGAGAGCGCATATTCCAGACCGGCGCGCGCGGTCTGCTGACCGGCGGCCATCTGCGCAAGCACCCGGCCCTGCAGGTATTCCACCTTGGCGGTGAGCGCGAACGTGCCGATGGTCGCGGCCAGCAACGCCACCACCCACAACACCAGCACCAGTGCGGCGCCACGCGACCTCATCGCCATCCCCCGGCACGGCCGTACTGCGGCGGGGCCACCAGCAGCGGCGGCCAGGCAGGTCCCTGCTGCGGAATGATCTCGATGGATACCAGCACCGGCAGCCGCGCCGGCGTTGCCCACTGCTCCTGCCAGTCCATCAGCGCACCGGTCCGCGGATCACGACCGCGGTAGCGCAACCGTACCGCCTTCAATCCATCGACCAGCAGCTCGGCGCCACGTACCGGTTGCTCTTCAATGCGCGTGCCGGCCTGCAGCAGGGTCAGCGAGACCGTCAGCCGCAACGCCTGTCCGTCGTCCTGAACCTCCAGCTCATGCAGGTAGGGCCCCGCGGCCGAGATAATCCGGCACCTCGGCGACAAACTGCAGATGCCGCGCATCGCCGATGAACACCGGTGCGGTGCCGGTTTCAGGATCGACGGCGCCGATCGCCAGCGGCATCGCCGCGCTCAAGCGCCGGCGCAGGAAGCCATCGACCGCGCGCATCCGTTCGTTGCCGCTGGCGATGGTCTCACCGCGGGTACTGACCGCCAGTGTCGAGCGCACCGCGGCGAACGCCAGCGCCATGCCGGCGGCAAGCAACACCGTGGCCAGCAGGATTTCGATCAGGGTGAAGCCGCCCATCGCACGTGACCGTGATCTCATGGCACCCCCTCGGCAATCGCCGGGCTGCGCAGTCGCAACGTGCGCCAGCGCAACTGCTCGGTCGGTGCCTGGCCCCAGCGCACCTGCAGATCCAGCTGCCACAGCGCCGCGTCCGGCGCGGTCTGGCGCGGCTCCAGGTAAGGCGTCACCTCCAGCGTCCAGCGATAGCGGCCCTGCTCCCAGTCGCCCTGGCGCCGTCCCGCCGCCAATGGGGCCTCGATACCGG
>NZ_BAZI01000591.1 GCF_001310775.1 Stenotrophomonas pictorum JCM 9942 | reverse complement strand
CGGCCTATTCTGTTGAAAAACTCGGTCCCGGAGCAGGGGCGTCACGTGACCAGGCAGCCGGAAGCGGATTTGTTCGATCCGCAATGAAGCAAATGGGGGCGCGCAAGCGCCCCATGCCTTAGATCGGCACCGCAATTCCTGCTTCCGGGCCTTTCGGCATCAACCACGCCGCCATTCTTCGCAGATTTTGCGCAGTCGCCGCCAACAGGAACTCGTCGCGGGCACCTTTCAGGCCCCGAAGCCGCAAGCGATCCAGCCGCAGGATGCGCTTGAGGTGTGCGAACAGCATCTCGACCTTCTTTCGATGTCGCCGCGATCGTGCGTATCGAGGTGTTGATGCCAACTGGCGGGCCACGTCGCGTGCGGATTCGTTGACCTGGCGGGCGATCTTCCGATGCGTGGTGTTGGGGCAGCATCGCGACTTGAGCTCGCAGCCGGCACAGTCGTAGACGCTGCTGCGATAGATCAGCGTGTCGTCCGCCGTAGGCTTGCCAGTTGAGCGCAACGGCTTGCCCTGTGGGCAGCGATATTCGTCGGCTTCGGCCTCCCAGCGGAAGTCGGAACGTCCCAGCGAACCATCCTTGCGCTCGGCCTTGTCCCACACCGGAACGTGCGGTTCGATCGCTTTCTCGTCCACCATCCAGCCCAGCATCTCGGCGGTGCCGTAGGCCGTATCGCCGATCAGATGCGTCGGCTTGATCTCGAACCGTTCCTCGACGCGATCCACCATGACCTTGGTGGCGTTCACCTCGTTCGTGCGGTGTGCGGGCGTGGCCTCGACGTCGAGGATGACGCCGGCCTTGGTGTCGATCAGGTAGTTGGTCGAATAGGCGTAAAACGCCGGGCCGCCGGGCGCGGCGGTCCACTGCGCGGCCGGGTCGGTGAGCGACACGTTCTTCGGAGGCTTACGCGCTTCCTCTGCGGCGTCCAGCGCTTCCAGGTACTCGCGTACCGGGCGCGTGAGCGACGACTCCCGGTCCCAGCTGGCATCGCTGCCCGGGACACCGCGCTGGCGGTTTGCGTCGGCCTTGATGACGCTGGCATCGATGGCGAAGCCTTCGCCTCCGACCAGGCCCTCAGCCAAGCAGCGCTCCAGCACCTTCTCGAACACGAAGCGCAGCGTGTCGCTGTTGCGGAACCGTCCATGCCGGTTCTTTGAAAAGGTCGAATGGTCCGGCACTGCATCCTCCAGCCCCAACCGACAGAACCAGCGGTAGGCCAAGTTCAAATGCACCTCC
>NZ_BAZI01000590.1 GCF_001310775.1 Stenotrophomonas pictorum JCM 9942 | reverse complement strand
GCCGGGCCGGCGAGCCGGCCGATGGCGGCAATGCGGCCGCCGTTGATGGCCACATCGGCGCGGACCGCGGGCCGGTCGTTGCCATCGAAGACGAGGGCGTTGCGGATAAGGAGCTCGTACACGGATCAGTCGCCCAGGGGCAGGCGCGAATCGCCGCCGCGGTAGCGGTCCAGCGCCAGCTTGATGCGGCGCAGGTGCTCGTGGTTGTCGCTGGCGTTGTTGAGCGCGACGGTGGTGGCCAGCACGTCGATGGCCAGCATCATCGCGTAGCGCGAGGCCGAGGGTTTGAACACGAAATCCGTTTCCTCGATGCTGATCGGCAGCAGCCAGTCGCTGCGTTCGGACAGCAGCGTGTCGGCGCGGGTGATGGCGCCCACGCGCGCGCCATAGGTACGGGCGATGTCGATGGCCGAGACGATCTCCGGGGTGATGCCGCTGACCGACAGGGCCAGCACCACATCCTTCGGACCGAGGGTTGCGGCGATCATCTTCATCGTGACCGCGTCGCTGCAGGCCGAGATCGGCAGGCCGAAACGCATCAGCCGGTTCTGCATCTCCTGCGAGAACACGGTCGAGCAGCCACCGATGCCGAACACATGGATGCGCCGGGCCTGGCACAACGCGTCGGCCAGATCCTGCACCACGCTTTCCTTCAGGTTGGCCAGGTTGTGGCGCAGGCTGGCTTCGATGTCATCGCAGATCTGCGCATACAGGGCTGAGACCGGCGGCGCGTTCTGCTGTTCGAGGAAGCGCTTGCCGACCGCGCCGGCCGAGGCCAGGCGGGCGCGCAGTTCGCGCACGTGTTCGCAGCCCAGGGTCTTGGCAAATCGCGAGATGGCCGCGGCACTGACGTCGGCGCGATCGGCCAGCTCGGTGACACCGTACTGGGCGGCAGCGTCCACATCGGCAAGGATGGTGTGGGCGATGCGGGCTTCGACCGGGCTGAATTCATGCAGCCGCTGGCGTAGTTCGTAGACGATATCGAACATGGTGGAGGTCATCGGTTCAGAGCACCGCGGCAAGGGCCATCACCAGCAGCAGCGCGGTGATGGAGATGAGGGTTTCAAGCACGGTCCAGGTCTTGAAGGTCTGGGCCACGCTCATGTTGAAGTATTCCTTGACCAGCCAGAAGCCACCGTCATTGACGTGTGACAGCACAACCGAGCCGGCGCCGGTGGCCAGCACCAGCAGTTCCGGGTGCGGATAGCCCAGCGCGGCGGCGATCGGGGCGACGATGCCCGAGGCGGTGG
>NZ_BAZI01000589.1 GCF_001310775.1 Stenotrophomonas pictorum JCM 9942 | reverse complement strand
CACCGCAAACGCTCCGGGCCGCCACCGCCCGGCAGACACGGGCAGTGCGTGGACACCGGTCCGGGAGAACCGGGCGCCGCTTCCGCAGGTCAGGAGGCAACCGCGGCCGTGAGGCGCTCCAGTTTCTGGACATTTTCCGGCGTCAGGCCCCCATCTTCCGCAATCCGCCTGGTAAGGGCGGCCACGGTGGCGGCATGTGCATCCCCCAGCACTTCGGCTTCACCCCGGCTGGCATCGATCACCGTTTTGCCGGGCAACTCCAGCTGATTGAAGATCTCGCGGCAGCGCTCCAGATTCTGGGCCGTTTCAAAATGATTGGGCACATCACCGCGCGCGCGGATCCGCTGCAGCCCTTGTGCCGGCGTCAGGTCCAGCAAAAGCAGCAGATCCGGCCGGGGTGCGAAATCATTGGAATGCAGCATTTGCTCCACCGGCAGACCCGCAGCGCCCTGATACGCCACCATCGAAGGGAAATAGCGATCCAGGATGACGATCTGCCCCCTGTCCAGCGCCGGCCTGATGATCTCTTCCACATGCTGCTGGCGATCCAGAAGCAGGTATTCCACCTCCTCTTCCGGGCGTAGCTTCCGGTAGCCGCGGTTTCCCGCAGGCGCGTCCCCCAGGGGCCATTGGTCGGCTCCTTGCTCAGGACGACTTCCGCACCGGCAGATTCCAGCACCCCCGCCAGTTTGCGCGCGAGGGTGGATTTGCCAGCGCCATCAATGCCTTCGATGGCGATGAGCAGGCCGCCGGTGATCTTTTCTTTGTTCATGGCGCTACTTTAACGGAACCCGCCGCGCCCACCCAGCGCCGGTGAAGCCCCGCGGGCACCCTCCTGTCGGCATGGACCGTTCGACTCACGAACCCGGCGGCGCCGGGCAGTCCCCCTGCTGCTGGCAGAACAGCAGCGCGCGGCGCTGCTGTTCTGCGTCGAACTCCGGTGGCGGGCGGGCGATGGCGGACTGGATCTGGTCACGGCCATTGGTGAGTTTATGCAGGCCCTTGGCCGCGGCCATCAGCCCGTAGTTGATGCCCATGAAAAGGTAGCCACCACTGAGGCTGACCTGTTCGGGCGTGGGCGGCTCGCTCCAGGATTTGCTGAAACGGTTGGGCGCAGGTGCGACCGGACTCTTGAAGCGGTACAGGTCCAGCGGCTGCTCGTCCTCGGGCTTGAGCGCGCGCACCTCTTCCAGGGTGGTGACCTTGTCCTGCGCCGGCGTTGGTGGAGCCGGCGGCGCGATGGGGGGCGCCACC
>NZ_BAZI01000588.1 GCF_001310775.1 Stenotrophomonas pictorum JCM 9942 | reverse complement strand
ATGGCCAGCCAAGGAAGCCGCCGCAGATGCTACGGCCGCCACGGCCGAGGCCGCCAAGAAGGCGGCCGACCACGCCGAGGAAGTGGCCAAGGACGCGCGCGAGAAGGCCAACGAGGCCAAGCATTGATAGACTGGCCACGCGTCCATTCCTTCTGGAATGGCGCGTGGCCACCTTGCTGCACGCACCTTCGCTCCACCTGCCGGATACCACGGTATCCGGGCCTGGACCGGTTCGCCGCCTAGTGGATGCCCTGTCGATCCACTTCTTATTTCCCGGTCTAGGTAGCAATGCAGCACAGTAAAGGCAGCAAAGTTGCGCTGGCATTTTCCGCACTGGTTTTCATCGGCATCGGCATTGGCGTTTTTGTCGGCGCACGGCATTTCATCGCCGATGCGGCGCTGGTGGCGCACACCCATGAAGTTATCGGCCGGATCGACGAGATCCAGGCACGCGTGCTGGATGCCGAGTCGGCCGAGCGCGGCTATCTGCTGACCGGCAGCGAAGCGTATCTGCTCGATTACCAGATCAGCGTCGAACGGGTCCCGGTACTGCTGTCGAACCTGATCAAGGCGGTGGCCGACAATCCCCCGCAGGCCCAAAGCGCCCGCACGCTTGAAGCGTTGGTGCAGCGGCGGCTGTCGCAGATCCAGCGCGTGGTGGACATCTACGACCAGCAGGGCCTGGAACCGGCGCGGGCGGCGATCACCCAGAACGCGTTCCGCACCACCAGCGCGATCCGTGAGCAGGCACTGACCATGGTGAACGTGGAGCAGGCGATGCTGGTGCAGCGTGCGGCCAGCTCCCGCCGCAGTGCCGACCTGCTGCTGGGCCTGGCCCTGGCCGGCATTCCGTTCGGCCTGATCGTGGTGGTGTCGGTCTACGGCATCCTGCTTTCGGAATTGAACCGGCGCAGCCGCGCGGAGCAGCGCGCCGCCAGCGCCAGCCTGCAATTGAGTGCCAACCTGGAACAGATGGAACGCGCCAGCACCGACCTGCAGACGCTGGGCCGCTACACGGGCCTGCTGCAGAGCTGCGCCAATCCGGAGGAGGCACTGGAAATCACCGCGCGCACGCTGGAAGCGCTGCTGCCTGACACTGCCGGTTCGGTCTACCTGCTGCGCGCCTCCAATGATCGTGCCGAGAGTATCGTCAGCTGGGGTACCCCGCAGGTGGAGACCGCCGCGTTCCTGGCGCCGGGCGACTGCTGGGCGATCCGCCGCGGCCAGCCCCATCTGGCTGACGATCTGCGCC
>NZ_BAZI01000587.1 GCF_001310775.1 Stenotrophomonas pictorum JCM 9942 | reverse complement strand
GGCCCGCATCCGGTTCCAGCCCGCGCACGCGCAGCGCCTGGCCATGACCGCGGTAGCGCTCGGCGAACTCCGGGTAGTGGCTGGAGGCGTGGCCGAGGAAGGCGATGCGCCGGCAGCCGGCGTCCAGCAGATGCACGGTGATGTCGAAGCCGCCCTGGAAATTGTCGCTGCCCACCGAAACCCCGGGCTGGCCGGGCAGGGCGGCGCCCCAGCGCACGAAATGGGTGCCCTGTTCGACCAGCCGCTGCAGCCGTTCCTCCGATTCGTGGTAATCGCCATAGCCCAGCAGGATGATGCCGTCGGCCTTGTTGCTGTCCTCGAAATCGGCATGCCAGTCGCTGGACAGCTGCTGGAAGGAGACCAGCAGGTCCAGCCCGTTCAGCGCGCAGGCGCGGGTGATCGAGCCCAGCATCGAGTGGAAGAACGGATTGATCAGCGAGTCGTCCGGGGTCGGATCCTCGAAGAACAGCAGGGCCAGCGTGCCGGACTGCTGGCAGCGCAGGCTGGAGGCGTTCTTGTCGACCTTGTAGTTCAGCTGCCGGGCGATCTCCAGGATGCGCTTGCGGGTGTCTGCATTGACCATCGGGCTGCCACGCAGCGCCCGCGAGACCGTCGGCTGCGACACCCCGGCCAGGTGCGCGATATCCAGTGAGGTGGCCTTGCCCTTGATGATCATTGGCGACACTTGCCTGAAGACGCCGGGCATCATGCCACGGGCCACCGCTGGCCGGGGCCGTGCCGGGGGTGGGGCTTGTCCCACATGGGGCTGGCCGCCCACCTGATACCCGCCCGCGCCGGGACGTTATAATCTGCCGGCTATTGCCCGCATCCGGCGGGTGGACCCCAACGGAAGAGTAGGAACCCTATGGCCCGCGGCATCAACAAAGTCATCCTCGTCGGCAATCTCGGCAACGACCCGGACACCAAGTACACCCAGGCGGGCATGGCGATCACCCGCATCAGCCTGGCCACCACCAGCGTGCGCAAGGACCGCGACGGCAACAACCAGGAGCGCACCGAATGGCACCGCGTGGTGTTCTTCGGCAAGCTCGGCGAGATCGCCGGTGAATACCTGCGCAAGGGCAGCTCGGTCTACGTCGAGGGCGAGCTGCGCTATGACAAGTACACCGGCCAGGACGGGGTGGAGAAATACACCACCGATATCGTCGCCAACGAAATGCAGATGCTCGGCGGCCGTGGTGAAGGCGGCGGTGGCATGGGCGGCGAGCGTCCGCAGCGCCAGTCGGCACCGCGCCC
>NZ_BAZI01000586.1 GCF_001310775.1 Stenotrophomonas pictorum JCM 9942 | reverse complement strand
AGCGCGGATCACCGCGCCGCAGCCGGCGCCGCCACGCCGGCAGCGCCCATGGCAGGGCCAGTGCCGCCGGCAACCACAAGGTCAGCATCACCCCCAGGTGGTACCAGGGTGGATTGTGGTGATCCCAGGAATGCAGATAGCGCCCCGCGGTCTGCCGCAGCAGGATGTCGTGCAGGTAGCGGTAGTGGGCCGGATCGTCAGCGCGCCACACCCCCGCCAGCAGCGGCCCCAGCCACAGCGCCAGCGCCCCGGCAAACGCCAGCGGCCCGAGCCAGATGCGGCGATCGCGCCAGTGCAGGTCCACACCCAGCCAGCCGCGCACGACTGCAAACAGCGCCGGCAGCAGCACCAGCAAGGCCAGCACGCCCACACCCTTGGTGATCATGCCCAACCCGGCGGCGAACCAGCCCAGCATCCACATCCGCCAGTCCGGGCCGCGCAGCAGATGCCGCAGCAGGCCGTAGTTGGCCAGGGTCATGAAGGACAGCAGCAGCGGATCGATCTGCGCCTTGCGCGCCTGGAAGGTGAACTGCACGGTTAACAGCAGCAGCCACGCCGCATACAGGCCGACCCGACGCGTCCAAAGCCGCCGGCCGAGGTCGTACACGCAGGCCAGGGTGGCCAGCGCGGCCAGCAGCGACGGCAGCAGGAAGGCGATGCGCCAGTCCCGCACCAGCAGGTAGACGGCCGCCTGCAGCCACATGAGCATCGGCGGCTTGTCCGAATACAACTCGGTGCCGCGCTGCGGAAACAGCCACTGGCCGCTTTCCACCATCTGTCTGGCGACCAGGGCAAAGCGCGGCTCGTCCGACGGCCACGGGTCACGCAGGCCGATGCCGGCGCCGAGCACCAGCAGGGCGGTCACCGCCAGCCACCAGAATTCGCGCCGTGCCCGCTCATCGCCCATGGAGGGCGATGATAGGACCTCAGGTCAAGGCGGTTTTCACCAGCCGCGCATAGAAGAAACCGTCACCGCCGTGCTCGCCCGGCAGGCGCTGGCGGGTGCCATCCACTGCATGGCCGAAGCCTTCCGGCAACGCTCGATCCGCGCATCGGGCGTGCGCGCCAGGAACCGGGCCACCTGCTGCTGGTTCTCCTGACGCAGGATCGAGCAGGTCGAATACAGCAGCACCCCGCCCGGGCGCAGCACCGGCCACAGCGCATCGAGCAGACGCGCCTGCAGCGCCACCAGCGCGGTGATGTCATCGGGCCGGCGGTGCAGCAGCACGTCCGGCTGGCGGCGGATGATGCCGGTGGCCGA
>NZ_BAZI01000585.1 GCF_001310775.1 Stenotrophomonas pictorum JCM 9942 | reverse complement strand
GACCATGGCGGGGCAGCGCTGCCCCCGCGTTGCCTTCACTTTGGCCGGCGAGGGCCACGTTTGCACCAAAAGGGGCATCGATGGCACTTGAAACGGCAGCGATGCCGCTTTTTTCGCCATCGATGCCACTTTGACCGGCAACGTTGCCCCTTTTTGGGGCAACGATGGCACTTGAAGTGGCAACGATGCCGCTTTTTTCGGCATCGATGAGACTTCTGTCTCAAAACGAGGCCCTTTCGGGCTGTGCGCAGGTGCGGATTGGGACGTAAACGGCGCCGGTTGCCCACGCACGGTCGCGGTAGGTGGTGCGACAGGCACAAAAAAGCCGCCCCGAGGGCGGCTGGGTACGGTTACTCATGTGGGGCGGCGACCGGGAAGGTAGGGTTTCCCGGCCGGGGCCGATGACTCAGGCCGGCTCGGACTCGTTCACCCGCGCGCTCTTGGCAAAGCGGCTGCTCAATCCGCGGCGCAGCCCTTCCAGGCCCTGGTTGCGCCCGGCCACTTTCAGGATCGCGTAACCGTCCAGCGCGCAGCGCACCACATCGCTGCCCAGCGCGATCTCGGTATCCGAAGCCCGTTCGGCCAGCCGGGTGATGCGTTGCATGCGCGGGCGCAGGCGGTCCAGCGCCTGCAGATCGGACACCGCATCGGCCACGTTCAAGGTGGCCGGCACCACCTGCGGGTTCTGCGCCAGCATGCTCAAGGTCTGCCGGCAGAACGCCTCGGACTTGTCGCCCATCCGCGCCAGCTTGCGCCGCTGCGCCGTGGTCATCGCCACCAGTCCGGTCAACTGCGCCTCCAGATCACTCAGCGCCTGGTCCACGGCCTGCAGCTGGTCATCGGTGAGGGTGAGGGAAATCAGATTCTGTGTCGTGGTCATTGCATGGTCCTTATGCGAATCAGGGATGGGGACGGCAACCGCCCCGAACGAGGTGGACCCGACCGTTCGGCCGGGCGCGTCAAGCCTGCATCAGCCCGCCGTTGCAAACCACGCACCCGGTCATGGTTTTTCTGTAGGAAAACCCCGCGTTGGTGTGTAGTTGATTGAGTGGGGTCTTTCGCCCCATTGAGGTCGATCTGATTAGTCGCGCAATTGTTTCGACTCACCCGTGCGGTGGAGCCGAGCCGGCTTGCTCTGTCAATCGAACTTCCGTGCATGATTCAGTCAGAATAGGTTAAATCTGTCGAATTTCGCAGGGACGATCATCTTAAGGGGGGCGTATGGAGGATATTGAGTTGGGAGAGTTGGCTTGGAAGGCGGG
>NZ_BAZI01000584.1 GCF_001310775.1 Stenotrophomonas pictorum JCM 9942 | reverse complement strand
CGGAGCTGGGTGAGCGGGTCATGTCGGATCACGCCGTAGCCGGCCGCCCAATGGTCAAACGCGGGATCGGCCCGCCGGTGGGCGTCGGCGAGTTCAAGGGTCCGCTGGCGCTCGGCGGCCGACAGCTGGTCGGCGGTGCAGCAGTTGAGATGCAGGTTCATGGGTCCTCCGGGGAGTCGGCCGAAGCGGACATCAGGGTCGATGCCGCGTCAGCGAGGTCCGCGCCGAGCGCGATCGCGTTCGACGGGTGGGCAATGGTGTCGGTACTGACGATGCGGGCCAGACCTGCTTCCTGCAGGCGGGCATAGGCATCGCCGGCGAACACCGGATGGATGGCGACCAGCAGTGGCGGCGGCAACGACAACCGGCGCAGGTGTGCGAGGGTCTCCAGGATGGTGTGGCCGGACGACACGATGTCGTCGATCAGGACCGGGGTCCGGCCCGCCACGGCCTGCGGGTCGGGCAGGCTGACGCGCACGTCGTAGTCGCCGTGCCGCTCCTTGGCCAGCACCTGGTAGGGCATGCCGGACAGGGCGGCGATGTCCGCTACCCACTGCTCGCTCTCGCTGTCAGGGCCGATCAGCACAGCGTCGGGGACGGTCTCAGCGATCCAGCGGGCCACGGCCGGCGTCGCCGATACGTGGACCGTCGGAATGCGGTAGAGCGACTGCAGGCGCTCGACGCGGTGCAGGTGCGGGTCCACGGTCACCAGCCAGTCGAAAGCCTCTTCGAGGAATTGCGCAAACAGCGGTGTACTGACCGCCTCGCCGCGATGGAAGCGGGTGTCCTGGCGCATATACCCCAGGTAGGGTGCGATGAGGCCGACCGAACGAGCCCCGAACTCGCGCGCGGTCCGGGCGGCGAAGCGCAGCGGGAGGGCCAGGGCATCGGCGTTGCGCAGGCTGGCCAGGATCGCCACATCGGCGCCGTCCAGTGCGTCGTCCAGGGTGACCAGCGACTCGCCATCGGGGAAGTGCCGCCAGGCCACGGGTGCAATGCGCGCCTGCAGGGGCTGGTTGATGGTGCCGGCCAACACTGCATCGGCCGGGAAGGGCATCAGCACACGGGTCATGGAACCTCTCCAAGCACAAAGGGTTGCAGCGTCGCGGCGTGCTCCAGGGCGTAGGCCAGTTCTCCCGGCGACTCCGCATGCAGGGTCATCATGGGCTGTCCGCGCTCGACCGTATCGCCGATCCGCAGACCGGTTTCGAGGCCGGCGGTGGGGGATGTCGGGGCGCCGGCCAGCTTGGCCAGTTTGGCCAGCCTG
>NZ_BAZI01000583.1 GCF_001310775.1 Stenotrophomonas pictorum JCM 9942 | reverse complement strand
CTGTTGCAGCAATCCCACCG
This sequence comes from Stenotrophomonas pictorum JCM 9942, assembly GCF_001310775.1. Lineage (GTDB taxonomy): Bacteria > Pseudomonadota > Gammaproteobacteria > Xanthomonadales > Xanthomonadaceae > Stenotrophomonas > Stenotrophomonas pictorum. The sequence continues at coordinate 1,272 of NZ_BAZI01000583.1, read as the reverse complement.
CCCAGTCGATCGCGCCGCCCGCGTTCTGCCCGTCCACCGGCATCACCTCCGGCGCCAGCGCGTCCACAAACAACGCCACGTTGGCCGCATCGGCGGTCAGCGGCGCGACGGTGAACGGCTCGCCGGCATACACCAGCAGCGCCACCTCGCCGCCTTTGCGCTCACGCAGCAAGGTCGCCAGCTTGGCGCGTGCCTGCAGCAGGCGCGATGGCGGCAGATCGGTTGCGCCGGTGCTGCTGGAAAGATCCAGGGCGATCACCAGGGGGGTCTTCGCCTCCCACAAGGGTTGCTCCAGCTGGCGCCAGCTCGGTCCGGCCAGCGCGACAACCGCCAGCAACAGACCGGCAAGCAGCGCCAAGACGCCGCCGATTCCGCTGCCGAGCCCCTGTTGCAACAGGTGGGGCAGCAGGTGCGGATCCACCGCGCTCTGCCAGCGGCTGCGACGTCGCCGCCGGTACCAGCCGACCAGCACGGCTGCAGGCAGCAACAGCAGCGCCCACAGCCACTGCGGGCGCAGAAAATGCAGGCTGTTCCAGAGATCCAGCACACTCATAGGCGTCGCCCTGGCCATACCAGCCCCAACACTGCGAACAGCAGCGCCAGCGCCAGCGGCAACGGGTAGCGCTCGATCTTTGGGCGCACCACCGGACCGCTCGCGGCGACCGGCTCCAATCGATCCAGCTCGGCATAGATGCCGGCCAGTTCGTCGGTGTTGCGCGCACGGAAGAATCGCCCGCCGGTCTGCTCGGCGATCGTTGCCAGGGTTTGCTCATCGATCGGGTCTTCGCCGGTGGGCAACTTCATGCCGAACATGCGGATCTCGCCACTGCCCCCGAACGCGATGGTATGCACGCGGACGCCTTCGGCCTTGGCCAGCTCGGCCGCTTTGAGCGGCTCCAGCACGCCGGCGGTGTTGACGCCATCGGTCAGCAGGATCAGCACCCGCTGCCCATCGGGCTGCTCACGCAGACGCTTCACCGACAGCGCGATGGCATCGCCCAGTGCGGTCTCGCGCCCGGCCAGCCCCACCACACTGTCCCGCAGCTGCTCGCGCACGCTGGCGCGATCACTGGTCAGCGGCGTAAGCGCATAGGCGCGCTGGCCGAACACCAGCAGACCGATGCGATCGCCCTCGCGCCGCTCGAGAAAATCCGCCAGCACCGCCTTGGCGGCCGTCAGCCGTTCGACCACACGCCCGCCCAGCTGCATATCCGGTTCGCTCATGCTGCCGGACAGGTCCACCGCCAGCATCATCTGCCGCGCCTGGCGCGG
>NZ_BAZI01000582.1 GCF_001310775.1 Stenotrophomonas pictorum JCM 9942 | reverse complement strand
CGCCAGCACGCCCAGGTTGCGGCCGAGCAGCTGCGCGCGCGGCCAGCCGCAGATCGCCTCCATCGCCGCGTTGACGTACATGATGCGGTTCTGCTCGTCGAACAGGATCACCCCGTTGCCGATCTGTTCCAGCGCGGCCGAGAAGAACGGCAGCATCGCGCTGGCCGGTCCGGGTGTGTTTTGCTCCATCCTGCGGCTCCCCATGTCCATGGCTCCCCATGCCCGGCGGCAGACCGTGAAGGGTGTGACGCAGCCAGCATAAGCCAAATGTCCCGGGTCCCTGCAGCGGTGTTGGCGGCGGCATTGTCCGTGCGACGGAGGGGGCTGGCGCCGGCGGCGGTGTTCGCGCTGGCGAAAGCCGGACCGCATCCGGTATCGTGCGCGGATGACTTTCCCCCGATCCGCCGGCCATGGCGGTGTGGTCCGCGTGTTCCGCTACCTGTACCGCGTCCCGCTGCTGCTGGTCCACATCGTGCTGTTCCTGCCGCTGATCCTGCTGCTGATGCTGCCCCCGTGGGGCCGTCTCGGTGCGGCGGACGATCCGCTGGAACATCGCGTGGTGCGCGGGTGGTCGACCATGTTCATGTGGATATTCGGCTTCCGCCTGCAGCGCTATGGCCAGCCGCTGCCCGGTGCGGTGCTGTTCGTGGCCAACCATGTCGGCTGGGTCGACATCTGCATGATCCACAGCCAGAAGATGGTCGGTTTTGTCGCCAAACGCGAAATCGCCAGCTGGCCGCTGGTGGGCTGGGTGGCCTCGCGCGGACACACCATCTATCACCAGCGCGGCAACACCGAATCGCTGGGCGGGGTGATGGAGGAAATGGTCAAGCGCCTGCAGGAACAGCGTCCGGTGGCGGTGTTCCCGGAAGGCCGCACCCGCGGTGGCCAGCAGGTGGGCCCGTTCCACGCGCGTATTTTCCAGGCCGCGGTGGAGACCGGGGTGCCGGTACAGCCGGTGGCGCTGCGCTATGGCGAGCGCGGCGATGCGCAGACCACGGTGGCGTTCGCGCCGGGTGAGAGCTTCCTCGGCAACTTCCTGCGGCTGCTGGGTGAACCGGTGCGACGGGCCGAGGTGCATTTTCTCGAGCCGATCGGCAGCGTGGATCTGGAAGGCCGGCGCCGTCTCGCCGAGACCGCGCGCGCGCGCATCGTGGCGGTGATGGAAGGGCCCTGAGTGATGCGGGTTGTTCACGCCCTCTGGCTCCGGTGCGGCGCAGCCTGTCGGCCATGTTGAGTGCCGCCAACTACCTGCCGCCGCCCTGGCTGCGCAATCCGCACCTGCAGTCGATGCTGG
>NZ_BAZI01000581.1 GCF_001310775.1 Stenotrophomonas pictorum JCM 9942 | reverse complement strand
GGCCGAGGCGGCTCCGGGGTTCACCCGCGACGCGGCCTGGGCCGGCCATGACGAGGCCGAGGTCGGAACGCTGAAGCGTGGCCTGCGTGCGGACTTCGTGGTGCTCGACCGCGACCCGCTCACGGTGGCGGCCGGCGAGCTTGATGAGCTGAAAGTGCTTTCCACCTGGGTCGATGGCGAGCCGGTATACATGAGTGGCCAGGCGCAGGCCGACTAGCGGCTGGCAGCGGCGCAGCAAGGACGATGCGTATCCCCTTGCGCGGAGCGCGGGCGGTTTGGCTTTCCGCGCTGGACCTGCTGGTGGCGTATGCCCCGTTTGCCGGGTTGGGCTGTCGGCTGGTCCGGTGGAGGTTGCGCGTCTGAGCGGGCATCGCCGGCACGGGCGGCTGCCGGTACCGGTGGGTCAGTCCGCTGACGCGCCGGCTTCGCTTTCCATGTGTTTGCACATCACCGCGTTGTCCAGGCCGATGCCGGCAACGCGCACGGTCTGCCGCTGTTTAACGCGGAAGCCGTGCCGTTTGAAGAAACGCTCGGCGCTGAGGCTGACATGGGCGTGCAATTCAACGATGCCCCGCCGTCGCGCCTGCTGCTGCAGATGCTGCAGCAGCGCGCTGCCGACGCCACGGTGTGCGTGATCGGCGGCCACAAAAAAATGATCGATCAGCCCGGATGGCTGCAGGTCGGCATAACCGGCCACCACGCCATCGTGCAGTGCCACGAACGGCTGGAGGCGTTGGATACGCAGGTTCCATCTCGCAACATCCCCGGCGCCCGCCAGCCATGCCTCGCGCTGCGCCTGGCTGTAGTGACCGTCAGTCGAACCGTCTATCGCGGAGACGAACACCTGGCGAAGCAGGGCTTCGTCTCCGGACCTGAAGTCGCGGATACGTATCGCCGTCGCTGGCGGTCGCGACGCTGGTTCAGTCATGCCTGGTACCTCTGCGCAGGGGCTGCCGGAAGCACGGCACGTTGCCGGCCCGGCTGACGATGTGGGAATCGCGCATGCCGAACGAGCGGTCATCACTGGCCACGGTAGCGGTCACCGCCGTCGCGAGCGCTTGCGCCAGAGGGCTGTGGATGCCGTGAGCCGCCTGAACCGGCCCATGTTCCGTGGGGGCGAGCGCGGTTGAGCGAATGCCCGCCCGCTCCGCAGCAGGGGCGCTTACCAGTCGATGGTTCCACGGATCACCGTCTGCACCTGGCCGCCGGACCAGACCTCGCCGTCCTCGTCGATGTGCAGTTCCAGCAGCGCGTCGTGGCCGACCTCGCGGCCCTGGCTGGCGGTGTAGCGTTTGCCGCTGCC
>NZ_BAZI01000580.1 GCF_001310775.1 Stenotrophomonas pictorum JCM 9942 | reverse complement strand
GCCTCGACCAGCAGCCGGAACGCGGCCAGACGGGTGGCATGACCCAGGGCGGTCAGGGCGGCGATTGCGGGTTTTGTTTCCATGCTTCTAGAATAGTCGAATGAATAAGCTGACCACCAGTCCCCCGTTGCCAAACCTGATCCCGGCCTCGTTGCCGCTGCCCGACCACGCTTTGCTGGGCGTCGAACGCGCCGGGCCGCCGCGCATCCTGCTGCTGTATGGCTCGCTGCGCCCGCAGTCCTTCAGTCGCAAGCTGGCGCTGGAGGCCGAGCGTCTGCTGCGTCACCTGGGCTGCGAGACCCGGGTGTTCGATCCGCACGCGCTGCCGATGCTCGACAGCGTCGGCAAGGACCACCCGGAAGTGCAGCGGTTGCGCGAGTGGTCGCAGTGGGCCGAAGGGCATGTCTGGGTGAGCCCGGAGCGGCATGGCACCGTCACCGGCGTGTTCAAGAACCAGATCGACTGGCTGCCGCTGGAAGATGGCAGCGTGCGCCCGACCCAGGGCAAGACCCTGGCGGTGATGCAGGTGTGCGGCGGTTCGCAGTCGTTCAACACGGTCAATACGCTGCGCGTGCTGGGCCGCTGGATGCGCATGCTGACCATCCCCAACCAGTCCTCGGTGGCCAAGGCCTGGCAGGAGTTCGACGAGGACGGACGGATGAAGCCCTCGCCGTTCTATGACCGGGTGGTGGACGTGGTCGAGGAGCTGGTCAAGTTCACCCTGCTCACGCGCGGCCGGGCGGACTATCTGGTAGACCGCTACAGCGAGCGCAAGGGCGACCTTCAGGCCGCCGCACTCGCCGCCGCGTCCGGCGCGGTCGCGCCGCGCTGACCCGGTCGAACCGTCGATCCCATGACCGGGCAGTACGACCTGCCGATCGCACAGGGGGAAAGTGGTTGCAGGGCGCACAGCTGGGCGCACAAGCCTCCGCCAGCGGGCGTGCTGGAGAGGAGAAGCCGGTTCGCACGAATGGCGGCACGAGGCAGCGCCGGTGTGTCTACAGCGACCGATGACGATGGCAGTCGAAGTCGCACGGGGTATGCCGGCGACGGCTGCGGCGGGCCGAGAATCGGTGTTTATCCCGATGCGACATCGCATCGTGGCCGGCAGTATCCCGAGGGTGGTTGTGGACGTATCGGCACCGCCTGCAGCGCCGCTGGGGCGGCGGGCTTGCTGTAACGTGGCCGCCGACGCGGTAATTCTCTGGCTGGAGGTCGTTGAACGATGAAGTGCTGGTCCCTGCTTTTACTTGCCTTGGCTGCCGGCAACGCGGCGGCGGTTGCCGACAGCGCAGAGCCGCGGC
>NZ_BAZI01000579.1 GCF_001310775.1 Stenotrophomonas pictorum JCM 9942 | reverse complement strand
CCGGCGTTGGCGCTGTGCGTGGCCGGCGTGGTGTTGATGGGGGTGAAAGCGATGGCGTCCTCGCATGTGCAGACGTCGCCGGCGCAGCGCCTGACCGGTCTGCTGTGCGGCGTCGGCGCGCTGCTGTCGTGGACGGCGTACTCCATCGGCAACACCCGCTGGTTGGCGAAAGTGCCGGCGGTCTCCGGACATGACTGGTCGCTGCTGACCGGGGTGGCGACCGGCGGATTGGCGCTGCTGCTGGCACCGGTGGCGTTTGCGGGTGGCGGGCAGGGGCATTCGGGCGGGCAATGGCTCGGCTTCTGGGCGATGGCCACGGCCGTGGCGGTCTTCGCCTCGATCCTCGGCAACGCCTGCTGGAACCGGGCCAGCCGCGCGCTGCCGCTGACCCTGGGCGGGCAGATGATCGTGTTCGAGACCCTGTTCGGGCTGGTCTACGGCTTTGTGTGGCAGCAGCGCTGGCCGCTGCCGCTGGAGATCCTCGCGGCGCTCTGCCTGGTGGCCGGGGTGATCTGGAGCGCGGCCGCGCACCGTCCGGCAACCACGCTCGCCCAGTCGGCCTGAGCATTCTGCGCATTTATCTGCCGACCCTCGTCCGGGATGCCGGCGGAGGATGCTGCCGGCGAGAGTGATCGCGTTTTCACGCGTGGTCGGATCGCCGGCGTTCATCGCACCCGTTTGCCACCGCTTGCAGGATAGATGCGCGATGTTCGCGCTTGATGACATTTGCAACTTTTAGCCGCAGCTTTGGCGACGATGCCGACAAACGCTATTTTGCGTCGCAGCACTTGACAGGCTTCCAGTCGCTGGTGTCTCTTGGAGGCATGAACACCCCGCAGCCCCTCGCCCGCGTCCTGCCGCCGCCTCCTGGTGGCGCGTGCCGCGCATCCGGCCAGTGGCTGTCGATTACCACCACCATTATTACCGTCACCACTTGCCCGGTGCGGCCCGTCGTCTTCGCGTAATTTCCGAAAACCACGGCCCCGCACCCGGATCAGGATGCGGGGAAACTCCATCCAGATGCGTGTCGGGGCCTCCAGCCGAGGTTGATCCGATGTCGTCAGTTGCCGTTTTTCCCGCCGAACCCGTCGCGGACGCCGCCGTGCGCACCGTCGTGCACAAATTTGGCGGCACCTCGGTGGCCAATGCCGACCGCTACCGCCACGTCGGCCAGTTGCTGCTGGCGCGCGGGGAGGAGGAGCAGATCACTGTGGTCTCGGCGATGAAGGGGGTGACCGATGCGCTGATCGAGCTGGCGACGCTGGCCGGTGCGGCCGATCCGTTGTGGCGGCAGCGCTGGGA
>NZ_BAZI01000578.1 GCF_001310775.1 Stenotrophomonas pictorum JCM 9942 | reverse complement strand
GGCCTGGCCCGGCGGCAGCGACTACCAGAACTCCAACCAGTGGATTCTGGAAGTGACCGCCGCGGCGATGGCGCAGGTCGAAGACGGCCGCACGCTGGGCAACCGCGACGCCGCACTGGCCTGGCTCAAGCACAAGGACTTCAGGCCCTCACGCCTGCATATCGGTCTGGGCAAACGGCTGGGGGCGCGCCTGTTCGCCGACAACGTGGCCGTCACCGATCATCCGGCCAGCGAACGCGTTTCCGGCAACTATTCGGTGGTGACGGTGGAATCGGTGTTCGATTTCCTGCACCAACACGGCGCGCTGGAGCGCGAGCTGAGCATCGCCCACCAGCGCATCGCTGCACCCGCCGCATCTTCTTCCCCGTAACCCCAGGAGAACCGCATGAAATCCCTGCTTGCCGCTACCGCCCTGACCTGCGCCCTGGCCCTGGCGCTTCCCGCATCTCCGGCGCAGGCCGGCGACGACATGACCGGCTCGCAGGCCTCGGTGCTGATCACCGGCGTGAGCGCGATGATGGTGGTGTCCGGGCCGTTGTACCTGTCGGTCACCGGCGTGCGCAGCGTGGCCGACCTGTCCAAGGCCTCCAGCAAACCGCACGAGGGCAAGCGCCGGACCAGCGCCGGGCCGCTGCCGGACATGCAGGTGAAGGACATCGCCCAGACCGCCGACGGTGGCCGCAGCGTTTCCCTGCAAGACCCGGCCAATCCGGAAAACACCGCCCTTCTGCAATGGCCGCAGCGGCAGGACAACCCGGCGGCCAACTTCGTGCCCGGCCAGACCGTGGCCTTCACCCCGAGTCCGCAGGGCGCGGGCTGGATGCTGCGCGCCGAGGACGGCGCGGTGCTGACCTTCGTGCCGACCATCGAGGCGGCCGGGGACAGCCGTACCACGACGCTGTAAGCCTCCAGGCCGGGCCACACAGCCCGGCCGGGGAAGCGGACCGCTGCGGTGAAGAGCGGTAAAGGCCGGACCGGTACAATGGCCGCCCCCTTGCGCCCGCCGGCTCCGGCGCGGCCACTCTTCCTTTCCTGTTCCGCGGCGCCTTGCGGCGTTGCCGCCTGCGCTCTGCCATGTCCCCGAATCCGCCGATCCGCTTCGCCCCGTTAACCCTCCCCTCGCTGCTGCTGGCCGTGCTGGCCATGGGCATCGTCGTGCTCGGCTCGAACGTGCTGGTGCAGTACCCGATCAACGACTGGCTGACCTGGGGCGCGTTCAGCTATCCGGTCGCGTTCCTGGTCAGCAACCTGATCAACCGCCGCTTCGGCCCGCGCGCCGCGCGCCGCGTGGCGTGGGCCGGGTTCG
>NZ_BAZI01000577.1 GCF_001310775.1 Stenotrophomonas pictorum JCM 9942 | reverse complement strand
CGATGAAGCCCACCGCCACCACCTGCATGGCCACGTCGTTGGAAATGCCGAACAGCCCGCAGGCCAGCGGAATCAGCAGCAACGAGCCGCCCGGCACCCCGGACGCGCCGCAGGCACCGACCGCCGCCAGCACGCTCAGCAGCAGCGCGGTGGGAAGATCCACGGCGATGCCCAGCGTATGCACCGCGGCCAGTGTCAGCACCGAGATGGTGATCGCCGCGCCGGCCATGTTGATCGTCGCCCCCAGCGGGATCGCCACCGAGTAGGTTTCCTCGTGCAGCCCCAGCTTGCGGCACAGCTCCATGTTCACGGGGATGTTGGCCGCCGAGGAACGGGTGAAGAACGCGGTCAGGCCGCTCTCGCGCAGGCAGCGCAGCACCAGCGGATACGGATTGCGGCGGGTCACCACCGCCACGATCAGCGGGTTGCCGATGAAGGCCATGAACAGCATCGCGCCGACCAGCACGGCCAGCAGATGCAGGTAGTCGGTCAGCGCGCCCAGCCCGGACTCGGCCAGCAGCGAGGCGACGATGCCGAACACGCCCAGCGGCGCCAGCTTGATCACCATCCGCACCAGCCAGGTGATGGCGTCGGCCAGCTCGCCCAGCAGCGTGCGGGTGGCGGCGCTGGCCTGGCGCAAGGCCAGCCCCAGGCCCACCGCCCAGGCCAGCAGGCCGATGTAGTTGGCATTGAGCAGCGCATGCACCGGGTTGTCGACCACCTGCATCAGCAGCGTCTTGAGCACCTCGCCGATGCCACCGGGCGCGCTCAGCCCGGCGTCGGCCGCGGCCGTGAGCTGCAACGTGCTGGGGAACAGGAAGCTGGCTGCCACCCCCACCAGCGCCGCGATCAGGGTACCGATCACATACAGCAGCAGGATCATGCGGATATGGGTCTTCTGGCCCTGGCGGTGGTTGGCGATGGACGCGGCCACCAGCACCAGCACCAGGATCGGCGCCACCGCCTTCAACGCGGAGATGAACACCGTCCCCAGCAGCCCGACCGCCTTCGCTCCGGCCGGCCAGAGCATCGACAACACGATGCCGGCCACCAGACCGATGACGATCTGCACCACCAGACTGGGCGCGCGGAAGGAGGAGGAACGGTCGGTCATCGCAGGACTCGGCACAGGGCAAACGCCGATTCTCCCCCAGCGATGGCCGCCACCGCATCCCCTTAACGTCATGGATGGAGGATCGGCGACGGCAACCCCGTAAACCCCGCTAGGATGGTGTCCATGCACACACCGCCTCCCCGCCCGCCGCGCCGGCGCCTGCTGCGCCTGGCCGGCCATGTGCTCGGCATCCT
>NZ_BAZI01000576.1 GCF_001310775.1 Stenotrophomonas pictorum JCM 9942 | reverse complement strand
CCGCTTCGGTGCGGCCGAACGTCGGCGTGGCGGGGGCGGGCGCCCCGCGGGCGCAGAGGCGTTGCCGGAGGCAATTCCTGTGCCCGAGCCCGGTTCAGATTCGGCGGTTTCGCCCTCTGTTCCCTGAAGTGGAATACATTGCTCGCCCCGTATTTAAGACTATTGACGCTTGCTTAACGCCCACCTATAGTGCGGCGTTACTGGGGACTGCGCACTGTTTGGAGTATGCGCAGAACGGGGCCAAGGGGCGAATCAGGGAATTCCCGGGGTTGCTTCTAGGTACCAAGTGCCGGCGCCGGCACGTGCATGCGAACGGCGCGTGGTGTCCAGTAACGCTGTTGTATACAAACAACAAACCTAAGCTTAGGAGTTTTACTTAAATGATGAACAAGAAGGTTCTCGTCGCCGCCATCGTGGGTGGCCTGTTTGCTGGCAACGCTGCCGCTGCCGATCTGTCGGCTGCAGGTGGTGCCGTCCCGGCGTACTTCGCCAAGGAAATCATTGCTACCCCGGCTGCCCCGGCTGAGTTGGGTACCAGTGCGGCTGGCGCCACGCTGGACTGGAAGATCGGCTACAACTTCTCCAACAACGAAGTGCGTTACGCCCGCGTCGAGTGCTCGGACAACATCGAATTCGATGCTGCTTCGACCGTGGAACTCAGCACCCCGGCGCACGGCAATATTGGTGCCATCAATGGTCTGGGTACCAACGTTCTGACCTTCTCGCTGACCTCGGTTGGCAGCGATCTGGTTGGTACCGACACCCTGACGCTGAAGGGTGACCACAGCGTCACCAGCACCGACAGCGACGTGAGCTGCACGGTTGCCCTGTATGACCTGCCGTCGCAGGCGCAGAACGGCGGCACTGCCGGCCTGATCCAGAACACCAGCTTCAGCGGCGCGTACCTGTCGTTCGCTCCGAGCTATGAGCTGGTCGTCACCCCGACCACCCATGTTGCCGACGTCGAATCCACCCCGACCTTCAGCAAGTTCGTTATCAATGGTCTGGTCACCCCGGCTGCTGGCGTGGCAAACATCGGTCACAACACCCTGGCTCTGCGTCTGCGTGACCCGGATGGTCCGGGCGGCAGCGTTGCGGCGACCCGTGGTAAAAATGGTGTTATTTTCACCAATCTGAATCAGATCCTGGGCGCTGGTACCAACCTGCTGGTTGATGGTGATTACAGTCTGGTCGCCACTGCAGGTGCTGATCCGTTTGATGCGGCAGCTCTTGCTCGCGTCAAGCTGAGCAACGGCGGTGTCCTGGGTGCCGGTGCCTCTGCCCTGACCGCAACCCGTGCAACCTTCAAGG
>NZ_BAZI01000575.1 GCF_001310775.1 Stenotrophomonas pictorum JCM 9942 | reverse complement strand
GCAGGCGGGCAACACGGCCGAAGTCACCTGGCCGGTCCAGCGCGACATGGTGATGCAGGTGCAGCGCACGCCCCTGCAGCCAGTGCCGGGTATGGGCGATGGCCGTGCCGGACTGCTCCCGCCACAACAGCAGGCTGGTCTGGCGTGGGCGGAACAGAGGGGCGGCGTAACGCTCCAGCTCGCCCAGCGCCACCGGGCCGGCGTTGGCTTCATCCAGCCGGCCACACAGCAGCAGGTGGTCGCAGTGACGCAGCGCGGCGCGATCCCATGCCGGGTTGCCGTCACCACTGACCAGCAGCAGTGTGCTGCCGCGCTGTTCCTGCCCCCCCAGCCACTGCGACATCAGGCGCTCATCGTCCGCGGCCACATCGCCAGGCAGGTCACGGGCGCGCAGCACGCAGACGCGGCTGCCGCTGTCGCGCAGCGCCTGCACCAGATCGGCCACCAGTGATTCGGGCACTGCCGACTGGCCGGCCGCACACAGGCCGACAGCATCGGCGATGCGCGGTGCCAGCGCCGATGCGGCGGCGGTGGTGGCTGCCAGCCGTCGCCCCAGCGTGCGCAGGATCGACTGGATGAAGTCCGGTTGGGCCGCCGCCAGGCGATCAAAATTCTCGCGGCTCAGTTCCAGTACTTCCGAATCACGGCTGGCCACCACATCGGCAGTGCGGCTCAGGCCGCCGAAGAACGCGATCTCCCCGACCGGCTCGCCGGCACCGATCTCGGCCACCAGATGCCGGCCATCGAGCAAGACCTCGAAGCGCCCACGCAGCACGTAATAGACGTGGTCGGCGCTGTCGCCCTGGCGCACCAGGTGCTCGCCCTTGTGCAGCTCCACCCGTCGCATCTGTGAAAGAACGCTATCGCGCTGCGCCTCGGAAAGACCGCTCAACAAGTCGGGAGGTGACGCGGAAGTAGCGATGTCCACGGGTGTACTCATAGGGAAAGTGGGGCAGGTTGACTGGGCGGTCTTGCAGTGCGGGAGGAAAATACGGAATGACCGGACCGCAACGATACCTGCGCGGCGGTGTTGTCACCATCGGCCCGATGCACCTGGATTTTTCGCCGTTTCCATCACGGTCCGCGGCGTGTCGTGGATTGTCGTTGTTGCGATTGCGCGATACCGGTTCGAAGCGGCGCTGGCGCTCCCTGTGCCAACGGGGTTCAGGCGTGTCGTTTACTCTTTGTGCCCCCCTTGTTCTTCGCTGCCGGTCGCTTCCACGACCGGCGGGCCACGAAATCGCGTATCCGCCCATGCCCCTGTCGCCCATTTCCACTACCCGTTACGCCGCCTCGCTGCGCCTGTCC
>NZ_BAZI01000574.1 GCF_001310775.1 Stenotrophomonas pictorum JCM 9942 | reverse complement strand
CGATGGCGGCGCGTTGCTGCTGGCCGCCGGACAGCTCGGCCGGGTAGTGGCGCATGCGCGAGCCCAGGCCGACATCACCCAGCGCTTTCTCGATGCGCTGCTTGCGCTCGGCCGCGGGCATACCGCGGTAGCGCAGTGGCACATCGACGTTGTCGAACAGGTTCAGATCGGGGATCAGGTTGAAGCCCTGGAAGATGAAACCGATCTTCTGGTTGCGCAGCCGCGAACGGGCGTCATCGCCGAGGTGGCTCACGTCCTGGCCATCGAGCAGGTACTGGCCGGAGGTGAAGGTTTCCAGCAGCCCGGCGATGTTGAGGAAGGTGGTCTTGCCCGAGCCGGACGGGCCAGTGACCGCGACGAACTCGCCCTCGCGCACATGCAGGTCCAGCGAACGCAGTGCATGGGTTTCAACCTGTTCGGTGCGGAAGACCTTGGAGACGGATTGCATCTGGAGCATGGGAGGTTCCTGGGCTGAAAGGAGAAACGGAGGGTCAGTTGATGGAGACGCGCTCGTGGTCACCGAACAGGTCGGCACCGGAGACGACGATTTTTTCGCCCGGCTGCAGACCCGAGACGATTTCCACTTCGCCCAGACTGCTGACACCGGTCTGGATCGGGCGACGGGTCGCGGTGCTGCCGGTCACGACGTAGGCGTAGCGCCCGCCGGACTGTTCGATGAAGGGGCCGCGCTCGACCTTGAGCACGTTCTTGCGGGTGTCCAGCAGGACCCGCGCGCTCATCCGCTGGCTCTGGCGCAGGCCCGGCGGCTGCTGGTCGGAGAAGCGCAGGCGGGCGACCACTTCACCGTTGACCACTTCCGGGGAAACGGCCGCGATCTCGCCCGGGAACGGCTGCCCCGTGCCGCTGGTGAGCTGCGCCGGCATGCCGATCGCCAGATCGCGGGCGAAGCTTTCCGGCACCTTGATCTCGACTTCGAACTTGGACAGGTCCACCACGCCCAGCACCGGCGCGTTGGCGATGACCTGGGTGTGCTGGGTGGCCTGGACCTGGCCGACCTGGCCATCGAACGGCGCGCGCAGGGTCAGCGCATCGACCTGACGTTGCACTTCGTTCACCACCGCCTTCTGGCGTTCGGCCAGCAGACGCTTGTTGCGCGCGTCCAGATCCGCGCCCCGGCTCTGCAAGGTGGCATCGCTGCGTGCGTGCTGCAGGGTGATCTCGGCTTTCTTCAGGTCGTCCTGAGCCTTGGCCAGATTGACCTGCGGCACCGCGCCCCCATCGAAGCCGCGCTGGTAGCGCTCCAAGTCGCGAGCGGCGGCCTGTCGGTCGATGGCGGCCTGGTCGGTGACTTTGCTGG
>NZ_BAZI01000573.1 GCF_001310775.1 Stenotrophomonas pictorum JCM 9942 | reverse complement strand
CCGGTTCCAGCGCCGCCAGCATCGCCGCCGCCTCGTCCAGACGCTGTTTGCCGATCAGCCACTCCGTCCAGGCCTGGCGCACGCGGATGCCGTTGGCGCTGTTGGCGGGAATACGCGGCAGCCATTGCCGATACGCCCGCTGCAGCAGCGCGTCACCCTCGTTCCTGCCCAGCCGGGTCAGCAACAGGCCCAGCTGCAACGCCGCATCCAGCGTATCGGGATGATCGGCGCCGATCACCGCCTCGCGCGTGGCCAGCACCGTGCGGTAGTCGGCCTCGGCACGGCGCAGGTCGCCGGTCCCCACCGCCAGCTGCGCCGCCGTTTCCAGTACCAGCGAATAGCCGTAGCTGTCTTTGCCCTGCACCGCGACCGTCAGCCGCAGCGCTTCATCCAGATAAGGCCGCGCGCGGACATACTCACCCTTGCGGATCAGCGTGGCGGCCAGCCGGTTGTTCTCGCTGGACACATACACACTGTGTTCGCCGAAAATCTTCGGTGCCCGCGCCAGGTTGGCCTCGAACAGCATCACCGCCTCCGCCAGCCTGCCGCTGTCGGCCACGGCCAGGCTGCGCTCGGTATGGCTGCCCCAGTAGTCGAACGACATCGGTCCAAACAGGCGCTCGAACATCGGTGTGGAACGGTCGAACATGGCCAGCGCGGCGGCCAGGTCGCCCTTGCGCCGGTAGAGCATGCCCAGGTTGTCCTGCAGCACGCCGATGAACTGCTCCCGCCGGCCGGCCTCATGCCGTTGCAGGGCCTGTTTGAACGCCGCTTCGGCCTCGTCATAGCGCTGCTCGGACAGCAACGCCAGTCCCAGCGAGTTGCAGGACTGCGCAATCCGGAAGCTGTCCGGCGCGCCCTCGCCCAGCAGCGCCAGCGAACGGCGCGCCAGACGCTCACCCTCCTTGCCGAAGCGATCGGCCGAATAGGTGCTGGAGGCCATATTCAGACTCTGCGCGGCCAGATCGATGTTCTTTGCGCCACCGGCCTGCGCCAGTGCTTCGGCAGCGGCCTCCATCAGTGGCCGGGCCCTGCTGGAATCCCCCAGATTCTTGTAAGCCAGCCCGATCACCGCCTTCAGCCGCGCGCGTACTTCCGGTGCGGTATCCAGATCGGTGTCCACCTGCACGGCGGCCCGGTCCAGCACCTCCCTGGCGCTGATCGTTTCTCCGCCCCGCAGTCCCTTCTCGCGCGGATCGGCCGCCTGGAACATGGACACCAGAAAGCCGCTGACCTGTTCGGCGACCATGGCCTCGCGCTCGGCCTCGGCCCGGGCCTGGCCCAACCGCCAGACAAACCCGGCCGCCAGCAGCAGCCCTGCC
>NZ_BAZI01000572.1 GCF_001310775.1 Stenotrophomonas pictorum JCM 9942 | reverse complement strand
CAAGCGCAGCCTCGACGCCAGGCACCGGAGACAGAGGATCGAAGGCCCGGGCGGCATGCTGGACCGGCGGGACCCGCTGCGGTTCGCCACGCCGGGGGCTTCCACGGGGTGCGCCGCCACTTCCAGTGACGGTGGCCGCTGCGTCGGGACAGGGGCAGTGACACCGCCCTCTTTCCGCGCCGGATTACCCGTCCCGCGCCCGGGTGGAGTAGCCTGCGGGCCCTGTCGTCGCGGTGCCCACCATGTCCGAACCCACCTCCCACCAGTTGTCGATGACCGTGCTGATGACCCCGGAGATGGCCAACTTCTCCGGCAAGGTGCACGGCGGCGCGGTATTGCGCCTGCTCGACCAGGTCGCCTATGCCTGCGCCAGCCGCTATGCCGGCAACTACGTGGTCACCCTGTCGGTGGACCAGGTGACGTTCCGCCAGCCCATTGCCGTCGGCGAACTGGTGACCTTCCTGGCCTCGGTGAACTACACCGGCACCTCGTCGATGGAGGTGGGCATCAAGGTGGTGGCCGAGGACATCCGCAAGGCCAGCGTGCGCCATGCCAACAGCTGCTTCTTCACGATGGTGGCGGTCGATGACCAGGGCCGGCCGACGCCGGTACCGCCGCTGCAGGTGCAAACCAGTGACGAGAAGCGTCGCTTCGCCGCCGCACAGCTCCGCCGCCAGCTGCGCCAGGAGATGGAACAGCGCCACCTGGAGCTGCTCAAACACAATCCGTCCGGCGCCGCCGATCTGGCGGTGGACGCGTAAAACCGGAACGCCGGCCGGAACTGCCGCCCGGCCGGCGCCTTCCGGCGATCGATCAGCCGGTGTTCTGCACGCCCTGCGAAACGCCGTTGACGCAGGCCACCAGCGCGCGCAACAGCGCCTCGTCCTCGCGCCCGCTCTCGCGCCAGCGCCTGAGCAGATCCACCTGCAAGGCGCTGATCGGGTCGATGTAGGGATTGCGCAGGCGGATCGACAGGGCCAGCCGCGGATCGTGCTCGAGCAGTTCCTGCTGTCCGCTCAGGCGCTTGACCCAGTGCGCGGTCAACGCCAGCTCCTCGCGGATCAGCGGGAAGAAGTGCCCGTGCAGCGGCCCGGCCAGCTGCGAGAACTGCTCGGCGATATGGATATCACCCTTGCTCAGCACCATCGCCATGTCATCGAGGAAGGTCTCGAAGAACGGCCAGTCGTGCGCCATCTCGCGCAGCCGCTCCTCATGGCCGGCATCAGCGGCGGCCTGCAGCCCGCTGCCCACGCCGAACCAGCCGGGAATCACCGCGCGCGCCTGGCTCCAGGCGAACACCCACGGAATCGCGCGCAGGTTG
>NZ_BAZI01000571.1 GCF_001310775.1 Stenotrophomonas pictorum JCM 9942 | reverse complement strand
GAAGATGCCCGGGTCCGGCTTGGCCGCGCCGAACTCGCGCGAACCCAGCTGGAAGGCGAACAGCTCGCCGATGCCGATGCGCTGCAGATCGGCGTTGCCATTGCTGACCGCCGCCACCGGCACGCGCGTGGCGATACGGTGCAGCGCGGCCAGTGCATCGGGATAGAACTCGACCTGGTTGCGCGCGGCGTAGAAGGCCTCGTAGGCCGGCTCCAGCAGCGCCGGGTTGGCGCCGCTGTTGTCCAGCGCTTCGGCCAGTGTCAGCCGCCGCAACGCGCTCAGGTCATGGTGCAGATGGGGGTTGTCGACGAAGGTGCGTTCGCGCAGTTCGCGCATCGCTTCCACCGGGTACAGGGTGGCCGTCGCCGGGCTGTGCTCGCGCATCCAGTCGTGCAGCACCTGGTCGATCCGCGCGCCGATGGGCGCGAACGGCCAGAGGGTGTCGTCCAGATCGAGGGTGATGGCTAGGACAGGGAAGTTCACCGCGTCATTTTACGTCAAGCCATCGGCGCAGGCTTGCGATGCACTATTCCAGCAGCCTGGCCCAGCCTGCATGCCGTCCAGCCGGGTCAGCACCAGTTTCACGCAGACCAGCAGCGGCACCGCCAGCAACAGCCCGACCATCCCCCACAGCCAGCCGAACAGCATCAACGCCAGGATCAGCATCAGCGGCGAGATCGCCATGCTGCGGCCGAGCACCACCGGCGTCACCAGCTGGCCCTCCAGCGTGTGCAGGGCCAGGTAGCACAGCGCCGGCAGGAACGCGGTGAGTGGATCGCGGAACTGCACAAAGCCCATCAGCAGCATCAACGCGATGCCGAGCAGCGGCCCCACGTAGGGCGCGAAATTCAGCAGTGCCGCCACCGTGCCCCACAGCAGCGCTTCGGGCAGCGCGATGCCCAGCAGCATCAGCGCGCCGGCCAGGGCCAGCCCCAGCACCACGTTGATCACGCTGATGGTCAGCACGTAGCGCGAGATCTCGCGCTCGATCGAGCGCAGGATGTCGGCGGTGAAACGCTTCTGTTGGCGGGTGGGCAGCAGCGCCAGCACATGCCGTTGCAGCTGTCGCCATAGATCATGAAAAACAGCGTCAGCAGCACCACCGCCAGCGCCGAGGCTGCCAGCTTGGGAGTGCGCACCAGCGCCTTGTAGGGGTCATCGAGCTGGGTACGGATCACCTGCACCTTGCGGCTGCCCTCGCCGGCGGCGGCGCGGGCAAAGCTCTCGGCCGCCTGGTTGGCCTGTTGCACCGGTTTGACCAGCGCCTGCACCTGGCGCGAGATCTGCCGCATCTGCTGCGGCGCCTCTTGCACCCAGTCGCTGGCC
>NZ_BAZI01000570.1 GCF_001310775.1 Stenotrophomonas pictorum JCM 9942 | reverse complement strand
AGGGCGGCGGACGGGTGAAACAGGGCGATGCGGGAAATGGCGGCGACCTCCTCAGAACAGGAGGCCGAGTGTGCCAGAGGCGTGAGGCGCCGCCGAACGCGGTTACGCCGGCAACCGTGCGCGCCCACGCCAGTGGCCGGCTCAGCGCCGCGACGCGGGGGTGGCGAACACCGTGATCTCTTCGCGGTCGTGATAGAGCTGCTTGGCGCGAATCGTCAGCGGCCTGCCGGCCTGGTCGGCGAACAGGTCCAGGCACAGCTGGGTCTCGTCCCAGCGCTTTTTCATCGGCAGCTTGAGATTGAAGATGGCGTGCCTGCACCAGCCCTCGCGGAACCAGGTGGCCATGCGTTCGGCCACTTTGCGCGGCTGTTCGACCATGTCGCAGACCATCCAGTCCAGCGGGGTTTCCGGCTTCCAGTGGAAGCCGTCGGCGCGCAGGTGTTCGACCAGCCCGGTGTCGAGCACGTGCTGGCGCAGCGGGCCGTTGTCGATGCTGGTCACCTTCAGGTGCTGACGGGTCAGCACCCAGGTCCAGCCGCCGGGGGCGGCACCCAGATCGGCCGCGCGCATGCCGGGTTTGACCAGCGCTTCGCGCTCTTCCGGGGTGAGCAGGGTCAGCAGGGCCTCGTCCAGCTTCAGCGCCGAGCGCGAGGGTGCGTCGGGCAGCAGCTTCAGGCGCGGAATGCCCAGCGGCCACGGCGCGCTGTCGCGGGTATCGGCGACGGTGACGAAGGCGTGGGTGCCGTCGACGAACACGATATGCAGGCGCGGCAGCTTGCCGTTGGCCTTGTCGGTGAGCAGGCCGGCCTTGCGCAGCGCCGGGCGCAGCGCATTGCCGAAGCTGCGGGCCAAGCCGGCCAGCGGTTTGCCGGCGTCCGAATCGGGATGTTCCACCCACAGGTCGCCAAAGCGCGGCTGGCCGTCCAGCGCGGCGATGATCGGGGTGATGCGGTCGGCCGGGTCCAGCTGCGGCAGTTCGGCCAGCACCCGCAGTTTCTGCCGGGCGAAGATCAGCTCGCGCCAGGCCAGGCGCTGGTCCAGCGCTTCGGCGTCGTCGGTGACGAAGACCACATAGCCATCGTTGCGCTGGGTGCGCGCGTAACCGGCAATGCCGGCCAATCCCGCGCGCTGGTTGAGTTCTCCGGCCAGTTCCGGTTCAAAGCCCTGACGGCAATAGCACAGCAGGCCGGTCATTGTGATTCCTTGGGGATGCGGGGATGGAGGTTGCCGGCGCGGCGTAGGGCGGCGCCGGCAGGAGGGCGTGCTCAGTAATGCGCGCCGTTGCTCAGGCCATAGCGGTGCAGCACCGCGCGGGCGGCCTCGCGGTT
>NZ_BAZI01000569.1 GCF_001310775.1 Stenotrophomonas pictorum JCM 9942 | reverse complement strand
CGCGCGACAAGGTGCTCGAGCGCATGGCCGCGCTCGGCGTGTGGTCGGCCGATGAAGTCGCCGACGCGCGGATCGAACCGGTGGTCGCACGTTCGCTTCAACAACCGCTGCATGCCGCCTTGCTGGCGCAGCGCCTGCGCGGTCTGCAGCCACGTGCCGCACAGATCCAGACCACGATCGACAGTGGTCTGCAGCGCATGCTGGAAGAGCGCGTGGCGGCCTATTTCTCCCAATTGCCCGAACGCACGTCGGCCGCCCTGCTGGTGCTGGACAACACCACGCTGGAGGCACGGGCCTATGTCGGCTCGGTGGCGTTTGCCGACAAGCCGCGGCTGGGCCACGTGGACATGGTGCAGGCCTGGCGTTCACCCGGTTCCACGCTCAAGCCGTTCCTGTACGGCATGGCGCTGGATGATGGGCTGATCCATTCGGAAAGCCTGCTGATCGATGCGCCGCAGAGCTTCGGGGGCTACCGGCCGGGCAACTTCGATGCCGCCTTCAACGGGCCGATCGGTGCGGCCAGCGCGTTGCGGCTGTCGTTGAACGTGCCGTCGGTGGACCTGCTCGACCGGGTCGGTCCGGCCCGTTTCGCCGGGCGGCTGGGCAATGCCGGCATCAATCTGCGCTTTCCGCGCGGCACCTCGCCGAATCTGGCCTTGATCCTGGGTGGTACCGGCGCGCGGCTGGAGGATCTGGTCGGCGCGTTCGCCGCGCTCAACCGTGAGGGCATCGCCGGGCGCGTGCGCTATACGCCGGACGATCCGCTGATCGAGCGCCGGCTGGTATCACCGGGGGCGGCGTGGATCGTGCGCGAGATCCTCCAGTCCAACCTGCGACCGGGTTATGGCGTGGGAACCTTCGATACCGGCAGTCGCCCGCCGGTGGCGTGGAAGACCGGCACCAGCTACGGCTATCGGGATGCCTGGGCCATCGGCGGCACCCAGCGTTACACCGTGGGCGTGTGGGTCGGCCGGCCCGATGGCACGCCGTTGCCGGGGCACTATGGCGCGGTCACCGCGTTGCCGCTGATGTTCGAGGTGATCGACAGCCTGCCGCGGCAGTCGGCCGACACCAGCCCCGGCGCCATGCCGGCCAGCGTCAGCGAGGTGGAATCTGCTGGCCGCTGGGCATCGCCGCCGCGCAGACCCCGGCGGCGATGTGCCAGCGCCGTTTCAAGGCGATGGTGCTTGACGAGGGGGTGCCGCCCACATTCGCCGAGCGCGATGCACGGTTGTGGCAGTCCGGTCGTCTGCGGTTCCAGGTCGATGGCAGCACCGGCCAGCGTCTTTCACCGGGCTGCAAGGCGGCCGGTCCGGTGGAAGAGCGGGAGATCG
>NZ_BAZI01000568.1 GCF_001310775.1 Stenotrophomonas pictorum JCM 9942 | reverse complement strand
CCACCTCGCCCACGGTCAGGCCGCGCGCGGCCAGCTGGTCGCGGTCCAGCCACACCCGCATCGCGTAGCGCTGCCGGCCGCCGATGCGGATCTGCGCTACCCCGTCGATGCTGGAGAAACGGTCCACCACGTAGCGCTCGGCGTAGTCGCTCAGCTCCAGCGTGTCCATCGAGCTGGAGCTCATGTTGAACCAGATGATCGGGTCGGCGTCGCTCTCGACCTTGGCGATCTCCGGCGGCCGCGCTTCTTCGGGCATGCGGTCGGCGACGCGGCTGACCGCGTCACGCACATCGTTGGCGGCGGCCTCGATGTCGCGGTTGGCATTGAACTCGATGCTGACCGAGGCGCGGCCATTGGTGCTGCGCGCGTTGATCGTGTCGATGCCCTCGATGCCGGCCAGCGCGTCTTCCAGCACCTGGGTGACGCGGCTTTCGATCACCGCGGCCGAGGCGCCGGTGTAGTCCACCGACACCGACACGATCGGCGGATCGATCGCCGGCAACTCGCGCAGGGTCAGCCGGCTGAACGACATCAAGCCCAGCACCACCAGCAGCAGGCTCATCACCACGGCCAGCACCGGCCGCTTGATCGAAAGGTCGGACAGCTTCATCCGGCAGCCGCCTGCGTGGCGGGCGCCGGCGCGGCGGCGGCCGGCTTGGCATCTTCGATCTTGATGCCCGGACGCAGCTTGCCGGTGCCGTCGATGACGATGCGCTCACCGGCGCTCAGGCCGTCGATGACTTCCACCACGCCGGCGCGGCGGGTGCCGGTCTTGACGTCGACCCGCTCGACGCTGGCATCGTCCTTGACCCGGTAGATGAAGGAGTCACGACCGACCTGGACCACGGCGATCTCCGGGATCACCAGCGCCTGCCGCTCGGGGCGGAACAGGCGCACATCCAGCAGCATGCCCGGACGCAGCGCGTGATCGGCATTGGCGAAATCGGCGCGCACGGTCACCGCGCGGCTGCCCGGATCGACCCGCGCATCGATGGTGCTCACCCGTCCCTCGAAGGTACGCCCGGGCCAGGCGATGCTGCTGCCGACGACCTTGTCGCCAGGCTGCAGCGTCGCCAGCTCGGCCTCCGGCAGCGGGAAATCGACATGCATGCGCGACAGGTCATCCAGCGTGGCGATCGGTGTGCTCGGCGTCAGCAGCGCGCCGGGGCTGATCTGGCGGATACCCAGCACGCCGGCGAACGGCGCGCGGACCTGGCGGTCACCGATATCGGCGCGCATCTGCCGCACGCGGGCCTCGGCGGCATCGCGGATGGCTTTTTGCGTGCCCAAGGTGGAATGGGACACCAGCTGCTGCGCAGCCAGCTCGCGCTGGCGCTGGT
>NZ_BAZI01000567.1 GCF_001310775.1 Stenotrophomonas pictorum JCM 9942 | reverse complement strand
TGCCCGATGGCCGGGGCGGCACCGTGCGCGGGCAGTTGGCGCGGGTGCATTGGCAGGAAGCCGCGGGTATGGGCGAGGCTGGCGCGGCCGCCGATCCGCTCGATCCGGCCAATATCCCGCCGCTGGCATTGGATATCGAAGACCTGCGCGTCGGCAGGACCGCATTGGGCCGGACGGTGCTGCGGACCCGGCCGTTGGCCGATGGCCTGAAGGTCGAGCAATTGCAGTTCCGCGCCCCCAAACAGGCGATCGATGTGGAAGGCCAGTGGCGCGGCATCGGCGCCCAGGCGCACACGCACGTGGCGGTGCAGGTGGACAGCGAGAATCTCGGCGGGCTGATGGACAACCTGGGCTATGGCGGGCAGCTGCGCGCCGGCCAGGGCCAGGTGCGGTTCGATGCCCGCTGGCCGGGGGCGCCACGGGCGTTCCAGCTGGCCGCGCTGGAGGGCTCGCTGAGTCTGGACGCCCGCAACGGCCAGTTGCTGGAAGTTGAACCGGGCGCCGGGCGGGTGCTGGGCCTGCTCAGCGTGGCCCAGCTGCCCCGCCGGTTGATGTTCGATTTCCGCGATTTCTATTCCAAGGGTCTGGCGTTCAACCGCGTCGAGGGCCAGGTGCGCTTCGGCGACGGTGTGGCGCGTACCGACAAGATCGTCATGGAAGGACCGGCGGCGGACATCACCATCCGGGGCCAGACCGACCTGCGCAGCCAGCAGTTCGACCAGACCATCGATGTGAATCCGCGTTCGGGCAACCTGCTGACCGTGGTCGGCGCGGTGGCGGCCGGGCCGATTGGCGCGGCGGTCGGTGCTGCGGCCAACGCGGTGCTCGGCAAGCCGCTGGGAACCATCGGTGCCAAGACCTACAAAGTCACCGGGCCATGGAAAGATCCCACCGTGGATGTGGTCGAGCGCGAGGCGCCGCGTGTACCGCCGCCGCTGGTCAGCCCCGACAACCGCGGCTCTCCGTGATCCCCGCATCGGCTTGCGAACCGCGCCCAAGCCCCCATCTGGAATGACATGACTGATAACGTAATGACGCTTGCCGAGTCCCGCCTGCTGCTGCCGGCCGGGCTGGACGCCAACCGCCTCGAGCGCACCTTCGGCACCCTGCTGGGGCCGGGCATCGATTTTGGTGACCTGTATTTCCAGCACTCGCGGCGTGAAAGCTGGAGCGTGGAAGACGGCATCGTCAAGGACGGCGCCCACTCCATCGAGCAGGGCGTGGGTGTGCGGGCCATTTCCGGCGAGAAGACCGGTTTCGCTTATTCCGACGATATCCAGCCGGCCGCCTTGCTGGCGGCGGCGCAGTCGGCCCGGGCGATCTCCCGCGAGGGCGGCGCGC
>NZ_BAZI01000566.1 GCF_001310775.1 Stenotrophomonas pictorum JCM 9942 | reverse complement strand
CCGGCCTGGCCGGGCACGGTGGCCTGCGGCACATTGCCGGCCGGCGGCGGGGCCAGATCGACATCATTGGCGTGGGGTACAGCCGGCTGGGTCGCGGCCACGGTGGCCGGATCCGGCGCCGCCTTTTCCCGACCCCATTCCATCCACAGCAGCACGGCCACCATCAGCCAGGCGAAAATCAGGAATACACGGGTCTGGTTCATCAGCAGGCAGGCTCGGCTCGACCGGAAGCGGCTTCCGGCGCGTTCAAAGGAAAGGGTCCAACACCCTCGCGCGGCGGCATTGTGCCGCTCACGCCAGCAGGGGGCAATGCGCCAGCACGGCGCAGCAGGCGCTCGAACGCCTCGTGGATCTGTTGGTTGCTGGCGGTCTTGGCCGCCGCACGGGCGACTATCACATAGTCGCCACCGGCCAGACACGACCGGAGATGGCGTGTTGCATTGCGCAACACACGCTTGATACGGTTACGACCGACCGCACGCGTGTCGACCTTCCGTGACACTGCCAGTCCCAGCCGGGGGGGGCTATCCCCGTTCAGCCAGTGGAGTGTCATCAGCGGGTCGGACACACGGCGGGCGCCGTTGAAGACCGATGTATATTCGGCACGCGTACGAACCCGCGCAGAGCGAGGAAATCGCTTGCGCGGGAAGGCACTGCTCACGATCGGAGTTGCATTTGCCGCATCACGCGGCAACGCAATCAAGCGCTGAGGACTTTGCGGCCCTTGGCGCGGCGACGCGACAGAATCTTGCGGCCGTCAGCGGTCTTCATACGAGCACGGAAGCCGTGGTCGCGCTTGCGCTTGAGGTTGCTGGGTTGGAACGTGCGCTTGGTGGCCATGGGGGCACCTGTATGAAGTGGACGGAAAGAACCGGAAATTCTATAGAGGGTTACCCCCTCCCGTCAAACCCCTTCTTCAAGTGGCGGTACGGCGACGGTGCGTAACTTGTGGATGATCCTGTGAATAAATACGGGACAAGCATTCCCGGCCCGGCCCGGCGGTGGTAGTCTGCGCCATCCACTTCCCCCCTTTCCGGCCTGTGGCCCGGCGGCTTTCTGCGCCCGGCTGACAAGCCTTTGATGACTATTTCTGATGGATGCCTGGTCCCGTTGTCTTGAACGTCTGGAGGCGGAATTTCCGCCGGAAGATGTCCACACCTGGTTGAAGCCGTTGCAGGCCGACCAGCGCGCCGACAGCCTCGTGCTGTATGCGCCCAATGCCTTTATCGTCGATCAGGTGCGCGAACATTACCTGCCGCGCATCGCCGAATTGCTGACCTATTTCGCCGGTTTTGGCGAGGTGGTGCTGGAGGTCGGCTCGCGCCCGCGCGCAGCGGACCCGGC
>NZ_BAZI01000565.1 GCF_001310775.1 Stenotrophomonas pictorum JCM 9942 | reverse complement strand
CTTGCCGGCAGCACCGCCGGCGGTGTACGCCGCCGTCCCAGGCGACGCGATGCCGGCACTGACGCTGCCGGACCTGGACGGCATGCCCACCCCACTGCCCGGGCGGTTCCTTGGTCGCCCCCTGCTGATCAACGTCTGGGCCAGCTGGTGCGCACCGTGCATCGAGGAAATGCCGGAACTGGCACGCTTTGCCGCCCAACATGCCGACAATGGCCCGCAGGTGCTCGGCCTGGCCCTGGACAGCCCCGAGGCCGTGCTCGACTTCCTGGGCAATGTGCCGGTGTACTACCCGATCGTGCTCGACACACCGGGACCGGCCGACGCCAGCGTCAGGCTTGGCAACACCCGAGGGCTGCTGCCCTACAGCGTGCTGGTCGATGCGCAGGGGCGCATCGTCAGGCAGAAACTCGGCCCGTTCAAAGCCGGCGAGATCGAGCGCTGGGCACAGCTGCCCTGAGCGATGGGGCCGCCTGGCGGCGATCGTCGGCGAACAGGCCGACTTCCCGCAGATTCGTAATCCGGGTGATCGCGCCGTTGACGCCTGCACCCTGCGCTCTGCCTGCCGCAGCGTCTGCCGGGAGTACCACGCGTGGCCACCAGAAAAATTCAAACAAACGATTAAAACGAAGCTAATTTCGTCGAACTGGACAGCATCGCCAGCTTCCCTCACACTGCCGCCCTTTCCTGCCAACCCTGCGGCCCATGGCAAAACTGCTGGTCCTTCACGGCCCCAACCTGAATCTGCTGGGTACGCGCGAACCCGAGGTCTACGGCAGCGCGACGCTGGCCCAGATCGACGCCGCGCTGATGACGCAGGCGCAGCAGGCCGGGCATGCGACCGAGCACCTGCAGTCCAATGCCGAACATGTGCTGGTGGACCGGGTGCAGGCCGCCCGTACCGACGGTACCGCCTTCATCCTGATCAATCCGGCCGCCTTCACCCACACCTCGGTGGCACTGCGCGATGCGCTGGCCGCCGTGGCGATCCCTTTTATCGAGATCCACCTGTCCAACCCGCACAGCCGCGAGCCATTCCGCCACCACAGCTATCTGAGCGACAAGGCGGTGGGGGTGATCTGCGGCTTTGGCGCGGACAGCTACCGCTACGCCATGGACGCCGCCCTGCAGCGGCTCTGACCCTTTTCCACGGAACCGCGTGGCGCCTGACGCCCACGGTTTCGAACACCACCCAACGAGGTATTCAATGGACCTGCGCAAAATCAAGAAACTGATCGACCTGCTGGAAGAGTCGAATCTGGCCGAGATCGAGATCAAGGAAGGCGAAGAGTCCGTGCGCCTGTCGCGCACCCCGGTGGCCGGCTATGCCGCCCCGGCGCCGGCTCCGG
>NZ_BAZI01000564.1 GCF_001310775.1 Stenotrophomonas pictorum JCM 9942 | reverse complement strand
CCCGTCCACCGAGGTGGATGCACTGGCCGGGGAACTGCCGGCTGGCGGGCTCTACGCCACCCACCTGCGCGACGAGTTCGCCGGCATCCTCGCGGCGATGGATGAAGCCCTCCATGCCGCGCGCACGCCGCAAGCCGCGGTCCGCGTGTCGCATCTCAAATGTGCAGGCGTGGACAACTGGGGCCGCAGCGCCGAGGTACTGGAACACCTGCAGCACGCCGCGGCCGGGCAGGACGTGGCCTGCGACTGCTATCCCTACGCCGCCAGCGCCTCGACCCTGGACCTGAAGCAGGTCACCGATGCCTACGACATCCTGATCACCTGGTCCGAGTCCGAACCGGACCAGGGCGGTCGGCTGTTGGCCGAGATCGCCGCCGACTGGCATCTGCCGCTGACGGAGGCCGCCGTGCGTCTGCAGCCGGCCGGCGCGGTCTACTTCTGCATGGACGAAACCGACGTGCGCCGCATCCTCAGCCACCCGCTGACGATGATCGGCTCGGACGGTCTGCCGCGCGATCCGCGCCCGCACCCGCGGCTGTGGGGCACCTTCCCCCGCGTGCTCGGCCACTACGCGCGCGACGAGCAGCTGTTCCCGCTGCACACCGCCGTGCACAAGATGACCGGGCTGCCGGCCTCGCGCTTCCACATGGGCGCCCGCGGCCAGATCCGCGAAGGCTGGTGGGCCGACCTGGTGCTGTTCGACCCGGTCCGGGTGCGCGACACCGCCAGCTTCCACGATCCGATCCGCGCCGCCGAAGGGATCGACGCGGTCTGGGTCAACGGCCGGCTGGCCTACGACGGCCGCCAGGTTACCGCCCGCCCGGGCCGGTTCATCCATCCGGAACCGGCGCCAGCGGCCTGAACCGGCGCAACTTCCCGGTACACCTCATACATAGAAAGGAATACCCATGAGTGACATCAAGCGCTATGGCGCCGAAGGCGGCGTCGGCCAGGGCAAACAGCACATGCCGTTCTCGCGGGCGGTGGAGGCCGATGGCTGGCTGTTCGTCTCCGGCCAGGTGCCGATGCGCGATGGCGAGCTGGTCGCCGGCACCGTGACCGAGCAGTCGCACGTGGTGATCGGCAACGTGCTGGCGATCCTGGCCGAGGCCGGCTACGGCCCCGAGCATGTGGTGCGCTGCGGCGTATGGCTGGACGACGCGCGCGACTTCTACGCCTTCAACGGCGTGTTCAAACACTATTTCGGCGAGCACCCGCCGGCCCGTGCCTGCGTGGAAAGCCGCATGGTGGTGGACTGCAAGGTGGAAGTGGACTGCGTGGCCTACAAGCGTCCACCGCGCGACTGAGCCGCCGGCAGCGCGGCGCCTTTCCGCAGCGGGG
>NZ_BAZI01000563.1 GCF_001310775.1 Stenotrophomonas pictorum JCM 9942 | reverse complement strand
CACCGCCCAGGCGATGCACTCGGGAATGGCCGCCGGTGCCGGCCATGCGCGCAGATCGCTGTCACCGGCACTGACGGCCATCTCCGCCAGCAGGCCCACACCCAGACCGGTACGCACATAGGTCTTGATCAGGTCCGCATCCAGCGCGGTCAGCGCCAGATCCGGCTCCAGCTTCTGCGCGGCGAAGGCCCGTTGCAATGACGAGCTCGGCCGCGTCGAGGATTCGTAGCTGATCAGCGGATGGGCCGCCAACGCGGCCATGTCCGGCGCCTTGCCCGGGCGGTCCAGCGGATGGCCCCTGGGTACCAGCACCAGCCGCCGCCAGCGGAACAGCGGCACCGCGATGCCGGTGCTCGGTTCGCCGCCGGCCGTACTGATGATGGCGATGTCGGCATCGCCCTGGCTGAGCAGGTCCAGCGCGTCGCTTTCGGCGGCCTGCTGCAGATGCACGCTGACCTGCGGATAGGCCAGCTTGATCCGCGCCACCGCTGGCGGCAGCACGAACCGGGCCTGGGTGTGGGTGGTGGTGAGGATCAGCTGGCCGTGGCTTTCACGGCGCTGGTTGGCCGCATAGGTGCGGATGTTGTTGGCCTCGGCCAGCACCGCGCGAGCACGGCTGATCACCTCCTCACCGGCCGGCGTCACCGACTCCAGGCTGCGCCCCTTGCGTACGAACAGCAGAAAGCCCAGTTCGTCCTCCAGCTGCTTGAGCTGTTTGGACAGCCCCGGCTGGGTGGCATGCACCCGCGTCGCCGCCAGCGTGATGTTCATCTCGGCATCGGCAATGGCGACCAGATAGCGCAGTTGGGTGAGGGTCATCGCGGGAGACGGAACACCGGTCGAGGGGGACGGAGGACTGTAGGTCAAATTTCCCCTTCAGCTTATAACTGAAAGTCATGTGCGAGGTGGCGCAAGTCATTTCCGGGGATTCCGGGCCGCCGGTACGGTCATTCATCCCTTCCGCAGCCCCGTGCCACCGACCTTGGACACCTCCCTGTTTCCGCTGTTTGCCGACCTGCGGGGTCGGGCCGTCCTGGTGGTGGGCGGGGGAGCGGTGGCCGAACGCAAAGTCCAGGCGCTGCTGCGCGCCGGCGCACTGCCACGGGTCGGCGCACTGCAACTGAGCGAGGCCCTGCAGGAACTGGCGCGTTCCCTGCGCATCCAATGGTTGCAGGGGCCGTTCGCACCCCACTGGCTCGGCGAGGATGTCTGGCTGGTGATCGCCGCCACCGATGATCCGGCGACCAACCAGGCCGTGGCGGCCGCCGCGCACGCGCGCCGCTTGTTCGCCAACGTGGTCGACGATGCCGCGCTGTCGGCCTTCCACGTGCCGGCGGTGGTCGAGCG
>NZ_BAZI01000562.1 GCF_001310775.1 Stenotrophomonas pictorum JCM 9942 | reverse complement strand
CGGCGGCGCTGCTGGGGGCTGATGGCCGACGACCGTGCCACCGATATCGTCCATGAGCTCGATGACAGCCACCGCGCGCGGCTGATCCCGTTGCTGGCGCCGGAAGCGCGCCACTCCATCCAGCTGCTGCTGGGCTACCCGCCCGACACCGCCGGCGCCTGATGACCACCGAATTTGTCGGCGTGCCGGCCGACTGGAGCGTGGCCCAGACCCTGCAACACATCCGCGAGGTGGAGCGCTCGCGCGAGACCGTCTATGCGATCTATGTGCTGGATCCGTCCAGCGGCCAGCTGCAGCAGGTGGTGACCCTGCGCCGGCTGATCACCGGCGCGCCGGACGCTTCGATTCTCAGTGTGGCCCAGCTCAATCCGCCGGTCACCGTCGATCCGCTGCTGGACCAGGAGGAAGTGGCGCGTCTGATCCGCCGCCATGACCTGCTGGCGATTCCGGTGGTGGATGCGCAGCGGCGGATGCTGGGCATCGTCACCGTCGATGACATCCTCGATGCGCTGATCGATGAATCCACCGAGGACGTACACAAGTTCGGCGGCGTCGAGGCGCTGGACAGGCCGTACATGCAGATCGGTTTTTTCGAGATGCTGCGCAAGCGCGCCGGCTGGCTGAGCGTGCTGTTCCTGGGCGAGATGCTCACCGCCAGCGCGATGCAGCACTACGAGCAGGAGTTGGCGCGCGCGGTAGTGCTTACCTTGTTCATCCCGCTGATCATGAGCTCCGGCGGCAACTCCGGCTCGCAGGCGACCTCGCTGCTGATCCGTTCGCTGGCACTGCGCGAGCTGCGTCTGCGCGACTGGTGGAAGGTGGCGCTGCGCGAGTTGCCCACCGGCATCGTGCTGGGCGGCATCCTGGGCGTGCTGGCGATCATCCGCATCAGCGTGTGGCAGCTCGGCGGGCTGCACGACTACGGCGAGCACTGGGGATTGCTGGCACTGACCATCGGCGCGGCGCTGGTGGGCATCGTCACCTTCGGCTCGCTGTCGGGCTCGATGCTGCCCTTCGCGCTCAAGCGGCTGGGCTTCGATCCGGCCAGTGCCTCGGCGCCGTTCGTGGCCACGCTGGTGGATGTGACCGGGCTGGTCATCTACTTCAGCATCGCGGCGCTGATCCTGCGCGGCACCCTGCTGTAACCGGGAAGATGCCGGCGGATGCGTGCGGATTTGATCGCACGCATGCCACTTGCACGCGTGGGCGTGTACCTTGGGGCCGGTTTCCGTTGTTGGCGCTGCGATGAGTACCTACCACCTGCAGACCGTGTTCCGTCCCCGTTCGGTGGCTGTTGTGGGGGGCAGCCCGCGCGAGCGCTCGGCCGGGCGCGCGGTGATCCGCAACCTGCG
>NZ_BAZI01000561.1 GCF_001310775.1 Stenotrophomonas pictorum JCM 9942 | reverse complement strand
CCGCGCGGCAACGGCACCGTGATCAACCGGGCGGCGGCGTCGGCCCCGTCTCCGTCGCTGGCCGCGGCCGGCAACGGTACGGCGGTGTTCAATTTCGAAGGGGAATCGGTGCAGGCCGTCACCAAGGCGATCCTCGGCGACATGCTCGGCCAGAACTACGTCATCGCGCCCGGCGTGCAGGGCACGGTCACGCTGGCCACGCCCAAACCGGTCTCGCCGGCGCAGGCGCTGAACCTGCTGGAGATGGTGCTGGGCTGGAACAACGCGCGGCTGATCTACAGCGGCGGCCGCTACAACATCGTGCCGGCCGAACAGTCGCTGGCCGGGACCGTGGCGCCCAGTACCGCGCCGGCCTCGGCCGCGCGCGGCTACGAAGTGCGGGTGGTGCCGCTGCACTACATCTCGGCCAGCGAAATGAAAAAGGTGCTGGAGCCGTACGCGCGCCCGAACGCGATCGTCGGCATCGACGGCTCACGCAACGTGATCACCCTGGGCGGCACCCGCACCGAGCTGGAAAACTACCTGCGCACGGTCGAGATCTTCGATGTGGACTGGCTCTCGGGCATGTCGGTGGGCGTGTTCCCGATCCAGTCCGGGCGCGCCTCGCAGGTGGCCGGTGATCTGGAAAAGGTGTTCGGGCAGGACAGCAAGACGCCCAGTGCCGGCATGTTCCGCTTCATGCCGCTGGACAACGCCAACGCGGTGCTGGTGATCACCCCGCAGGCGCGCTACCTGGACCAGATCCAGCAGTGGCTGGACCGCATCGACAGTGCCGGCGGCAACGCCCGCCTGTTCTCCTACGAGCTGAAGTACATCAAGGCCCGGGATCTGGCCGAGCGTCTGGCCGAAGTGTTCGGCGCCGGTGCCGGTGGTTCCGCCGGGCAGCGCGGTGTGTCGCTGGCGCCTGGCGCCACGCCGATGACTCTGGAGGGACGCGGCACCACCGATCCCTCGGCCGATCCCGCTGACACGCTGGGCCAGGGCGATACCGGTGGGATGGGCGGCGATGGTGGACAGCCGCTGGCGCTGTCACCGCAGGCGTCGGGCAATGGTGCGGTGACCCTGGAAGTGGAGGGCGACCGCGTCGGTGTCTCGGCGGTGGAGGAAACCAACACCCTGCTGGTGCGTTCCACCCCGCAGGCTTGGCGTTCGATCCGCGAGGTGGTCGAGAAGCTCGACGTGATGCCGCTGCAGGTGCATATCGAGGCCCAGGTGGCCGAGGTCGCGCTGACCGGTGAACTCAGTTACGGCGTGAACTGGTATTTCGAACAGGCGGTCAATGCCACCCCGGCCAACGGCGGCGCCGGTCTGCCCTCGGCGCTGGGACGCGGCATCTGGGGCGACATCGCCG
>NZ_BAZI01000560.1 GCF_001310775.1 Stenotrophomonas pictorum JCM 9942 | reverse complement strand
GTCCCGGGTGGCAGCGGCCCGGTCAGCGCCGGCGTGGCGGTTGACGGCTCTTCGGCCGGCAACAGTTTGCCGATGAACCGGTATCCCAATCCGTGCTGGGTCTGGATATAGCGCGGCTCGTGCGAGTGGTCATCCAGCGCCGCACGCAGCTGGGCGATGGCGCGGGTCAGCACGCCCGGGGTGACGTGCCGGTGGCCCCAGACCGCGTCGAGCAACTGGTCGCGCTCCAGCAATTCATCGGCGTGCCGCAGCAACAGCAGCAATACCGCAAACGCCTTGGGCTCCACGGAATGGAACTGGCCGTCGCGGCTGAGCGTATGCGCGACCGCGTCGACCACGATGCCGTCAAAACGGTAGCGTTCGGTCGCGTGACCAGTGTTACCCGGGTCTCCGGTCGACCCCATCGG
Source organism: Stenotrophomonas pictorum JCM 9942 (assembly GCF_001310775.1). Taxonomy (GTDB): domain Bacteria; phylum Pseudomonadota; class Gammaproteobacteria; order Xanthomonadales; family Xanthomonadaceae; genus Stenotrophomonas; species Stenotrophomonas pictorum. Next base: position 947 of record NZ_BAZI01000560.1, on the reverse strand, counting down.
CAAGCCCTCATCAAAACCTCAGAAACCAGCGCAATGACTGTCTGAAGGCTCCGCCTGCCATCATGACCCATGCTACGCCCAAGCGGATGCTGGTGCTGCACCGTTCTTCACGGGCGCACCCCTCCCCCGCCTGGAGCACCACCATGTACGCCACCCTCGACTCCACCGCCTTCGACGGCCGCCTTCCGCTTCCGCAGGTGCTCGATCAGTCCCCCGGCAGCAATCCCCACCGCCGCAACCATGTGAACGACTTCGTGCTGCTCCCACGGGAAGTCGAACGCTTCAACCAGCTGCTGGCCCGGCTGGGCCGCACCCAGCCACTGGAGGCCGACCAGCTGGCCACCGCCGCCCGCAGCCTGGGCAGCAATGCCAGCAGCAACACCGCTCCGTCGGCCTGCATCCGGCAGCGGCTGCAGCAGGCCCGGCTCGTGGAGCAGATGCTCCAGGACGATGACTGGGAACCGGTCGCCGAAGCGGTGAGCTGCGCCCGTTGCGTGCTCGGCTATCTGCACGAGAACCGCCAGCTGATTCCTGACTCGGTCCCCGGGGTCGGCCAGCTCGACCAGGCCATCGTGATCGACACGGCATGGCCGCAGCTGGCCGGTGAGGTCGCCAACTTCCTGGACTACCAGCGCCTGCGCCGCATCGAGGCCGAACGCCAGGGGCGCGATTACACGGAAATCGCATTCAGCCGCAGCCTTTGGCTGGAGCTGCGCGAGATCGAAGCGCGCCTGCACGAGCACCAGCGTCGGGTCCGCGAAAACAGCTACGCTCCCGAGCCGATGCGCTACTTCCGCGTCCACTGACCCTGCCGGGATGTCGGTTGGCCCCGGTTGCCTGGCCGGGTCGTCCGTCGCCCGGACGGCCACCCGGGCACATGCACATGGTCCTGTACCGCCTGCGGACCCCACGCCGCGGTACAGGAGGCCCGTCCCCGCCCGCACCGG
>NZ_BAZI01000559.1 GCF_001310775.1 Stenotrophomonas pictorum JCM 9942 | reverse complement strand
CGCCGGCCAGCAGCCCGCCGCTCCAGCGCGCAGAACCGGCGACATTACGCCGTGCCTGCCACAGCAGCCCCGCCCACAGCACCAGCAATGGCAGGCCGATCGCCAGGACACCGCGCAATGTCATCGGCGCCCCGTCAGACAGCGTCGTGCGGATCTCGGCGACGCTGTAACCGAACAGATCCGCCCCCAACGGCACCTGCGCCACCTGGAAATACTGGTCCAGCACCACCTGCACGACCAGGAACACTGACCACAGCAGGGCCAGGGTGACAGCACGCGGCACCGCCCGTTTCAGTGCAAGCAGCGGCAACGACAGCAACAGCAGCAGCGGCAACGCACGCAGCAGCACGAGCAGCGACTGTGCCGTGGCCACACCGGCCACCGCCCAGCGCTGCGACGCAGTGTCGCCGGCACCGGCCACCGCATTGGCCACGGTTACCGCCACCAGCACCAGCTGGGCCAGCAGCAGAACCGGGAAAACCGAGGAAAAGCGCGCCCACGCGCTACCGTTGTGCGGTGTTGTCATCGTCGCCTGCCCCCTTACCAGCGCGTATAGATCGACGCCGATACCCGCTGCTCGTCGAAACCGCCATCATCGTCGGCATAACCGGCACCGAGCTTGAAGCCCCAGTTCGGGGCGAACTGGTGCCGCCAGGCGACCCCCAGGCTCGCGTTGTTGTCGCGCACCAGGCTGCCGAAGCGGTCCACGTCGGTACTGCGACCGCTGCTGACGCTCACTTCCAGGTAGTTGTCCGCGTCACCGCGATAGTAGTTGCGCAGCAGTACGCGATGACTCCAGCTGCCCGAGCCCACGCCCGGCACGTGCTGCAGTTTGTAGCGCCCGTACCAGTTGCCGCTGTAGCGGCCCACGCCAATTCCGTAGAACTCGGTGTCTCCGGAAAAACGCAGGTGATCGACACTGGCCGACAGTTCCCAGCCACTGCCCACACCCTGGAACACTTCCACGCGCCAGGACTGCCGGGGCAACACGCCGCTGGACGGGCCATGCTGGTAACGCAGATTGGCGTAGGCCCGCGACCACAGCGGGGTGTAGCCATCCAGCGCCCAGGCGATATCGCTGGTGTTGAAATGGTCCGCACGCAGCATTTCCAGCCCCAGCGAGCCGCGCTTGAAGTACCGGCGTAGCGACAGGTCGGCATCATTCCAGCTCTGCCGGTTACCACTGAAACGGGTATGGCTCCAACCCGCGCTGGCACTCCAGCGATAGCCGTCAGCGGCAGCGACATCGGGATTGGCCATGCGTGGCAACAGGCTGTCACGCAGGCTGAGGATTTCCGCCGGATCCGCCCCCAGCGCCTCGGCCGCGTCGAAATCGGCGCGGGCGGCGGCGATC
>NZ_BAZI01000558.1 GCF_001310775.1 Stenotrophomonas pictorum JCM 9942 | reverse complement strand
CCGCCGGAACCTGCGCCGGCGGCAACGCGGTTGCCAGCCGCGTCCGCGCGGCCCTTCGCCCGCGATCAGAACGCGTTGATGCCGGTCAGCTCGCGGCCGATCACCAGCTGGTGCACGGTCTCGGTGCCTTCATAGGTGATCACCGACTCCAGGTTCAGCGCATGGCGGATCGCACCGTGCTCGGTGGTGATGCCGGCGCCGCCGAGCAGGTCACGGCATTCGCGGGCGATGTCGATGGCCAGGCGGCAGTTGTTCCACTTGGCCAGGCTCACCTGCTGCGGCTGCATCTGCCCGGCGTCCTTCAGGCGGCCCAGCTGCAGCACCAGCAACTGGCCGGCGGTGATGCGACGGGCCATGTCGGCCATCTTGATCTGCGCGCTCTGGGTGGCGGCGACCGGGCGGCCGAACAGGATGCGCTCCTTGGTGTAGGCCAGCGCTTCGTCCAGACAGGCGATGGCCGCACCGATCGGGCCCCAGGTGATGCCGTAGCGGGCCTGGGTCAGGCAGCCCAGCGGGCCCTTCAGGCCCTTCACGTTGGGCAGGCGGTTGGCATCGGGCACGCGCACGTTGTCGAAGAACAGCGCGCCGGTCACCGAGGCGCGCAGGCTCATCTTGTGCTTGATCTCCTGGGCGGTGAAACCCGGGGTGCCCTTCTCGATGACGAAGCCCTGCACGCCCTCGTCGGTGTTGGCCCAGAGGATGGCGATATCGGCCACCGGGCCGTTGGTGATCCACATCTTGGAGCCGTTGATCACCCAGTCGCCGCCGTCTTTGACCGCGCGGGTCTTCATGCTGGCCGGGTCCGAACCGCCATGCGCCTCGGTCAGGCCGAAGCAGCCGATCACCTTGCCGCGCGCCATGTCCGGCAGCCAGCGCAGGCGCTGTTCTTCCGAGCCGTAGGCGTAGATCGGGTACATGCACAGCGAGCTCTGCACCGAGACGAAACTGCGGATGCCCGAATCGCCGCGCTCCAGTTCCTGGCAGATCAGGCCATAGCTGACACCGTTGAGCCCACCGCCCCCGTACTGTTCCGGCAGCGAACTGCCGAGCAGGCCCATGTCGGCGATCTCGCCGATCAGCTCGCTCGGGAAGCGGCCCTGGTCGAAACAGTCGCCGATGATCGGAATGACCCGCTCGTCGGTGAAACGGGCAACGGAATCCTGCACCGCGCGCTCTTCCTCGCTCAGCAGCGAACGCACATCGAACAGGTCGTAGGGGTTCAGTGTCTTCAGGCTCATTACTGTCTCTGGGAAGGCGCCTCGGCGCCCGGGAAGGTAGGGCATAAGGTAGTGCAAACCGGCCGAAAGAATTGCTGCGCCCGCACGTCCGCCGCCGCCACGCGGGGCCGGTTGCC
>NZ_BAZI01000557.1 GCF_001310775.1 Stenotrophomonas pictorum JCM 9942 | reverse complement strand
GCCGGCGCGCGCCGCCGCGCGGGTGCGCGATCCGTTCTTCGAAGAACGCCGTAGCGGCCAGGTGCGGCCGGGGCTGGGCAACAGCGCACAGGGGATGCCGGGCTTCGTGGCTGATCCGGTGCCGATCGGTTTCATGCAGATTCCCGAGGCGATCGCGGCCATCGGCCCGCTGGCGGTATTCCGCCGTTATGGCGACCAGGTCAATTTCTGGCTGCGCGATGAGGAGGGGCTGAGCCTGTTCCAGCTCAACGGCACGATGCTGGTGCGCAACCGGCTGGTCAACGACGGACAGCGCCGGTTCGTGGTCAGCAGCGTGCTGTGCGGGCGTGATCTGGAGGCGTGCCGGCAATCGCTGGCGCAGCTGCGCGCCGCCCGCACGCGGCAGCAGCCGTTGCCGCTGGAAGCCCCGGCGCCGTAGCCACCCGCGGCATCGGCTGCACAGGTCGCATGGCGGCCTTCCTGCGGGGCCGGATCACACGCAGGGCGTCGACGGCGGGCTGTATCATGGGCACCTGTCCCGCGCGCAACGCGCAGCCGGCCTGCAGCCCGGCCATGATCCTGAGAAACGTCAGCATGTCTTCCGTCCGTCCCGCCACGCTCGAGCAGTGGCTCGCCCATATCGAACAGCAGCATCCGCAGAACATCGCGATGGGCCTGGAGCGCGTGCGCGAGGTCGCCCAGCGTATGCCGCCAGGTCAACCGGCCGAACGCAGCATCGTGGTCGGCGGTACCAACGGCAAAGGCTCGACGGTGGCGTTCATCGAGTCCATCGCCCGTGCCGCCGGCTGGCGGGTGGGCGCCTACACATCGCCCCACCTGCTGCGCTACAACGAGCGGGTACGCATCGACGGCCAGGACGTGGACGACGCCACGCTGGTGGCCGGCTTCAACGCAGTGGAAGACGCGCGCGGCGATACCCCGCTGACCTATTTCGAGTACGGCACGCTGTGCGCGCTGTGGGTGTTCGCGCAGGCCGGGCTGGATCTGGCGGTGCTCGAGGTCGGGCTCGGTGGCCGGCTGGATGCGGTCAACCTGATCGACGCCGACGTGGCGGTGATCACCACGGTGGACATCGACCACGCCGACTGGCTGGGCAACGACCGCGAAACGATCGGTGCGGAGAAGGCCGGCATCATCCGCGGCTGGAAGCCGGTGATCCTGGGCGAGATCGACCCGCCCTCCAGCGTGCTGCGCCGCGCCTATGTGCTGGGCGCCAACGCGATCCGTTTCGGCAGTGATTTCTTCGCCGAGGCGGTGGATGCGCAATGCTGGCGCTGGCGCGATGTGTCTTTCCAGGTCGAGCTGCCGCAGCCGGCGTTGTGGGCGCCGATCCAGCGCAACAACGCCGCCACCGCCA
>NZ_BAZI01000556.1 GCF_001310775.1 Stenotrophomonas pictorum JCM 9942 | reverse complement strand
ATGCGCGATACCCGCGCCAAACTGTCGGTGCCGCTGGAGGCCGCCTACAAGGGCGACACCTTGCGTATCACCGTGGATGGCCGCCAGCTGGATGTGCGCGTGCCCAAGGGCATCCGTCCGGGCCAGGTGATCCGGCTGTCCGGGCAGGGCAGCGCCGGCGGCAACCTGATGCTGGAAGTGGAGTACGCCGCGCATCCGCAGTTCGAGGTCGATGGCCGCAATATCCTCTACACGCTGCAGGTTACGCCGTGGCAGGCCGCGCTGGGTACCAGCATCAGCGTGCCAACCCTGGGCGGGGCGGTGGAGCTGAAGGTGCCGGCCGATTCGGACAGCGGGCGCAAGCTGCGCCTGCGCGGGCGCGGACTGCCGGGCTCGCCTGATGGCGACCAGATCGTGGAACTGGAGGTGGTTGCGCCGGTGGCCACCAACGACGCCCAGCGCAAGGCGTACCAGAACCTGGCCAAGGCGTTCGGCGAAGCCCCGTAAGCGCGGCGACCCGGTAGGCAGAAAGCACAAAGGCGGGCCAGTGGCCCGCCTTTTGCTTGTCCGCAATCGTGGCTTCAGGCCGGCGGCGGCTCTTCCACGTTGAATACCCGTTCAATCACTTCCGACAGCTCCGCTTCGGAGAACGGCTTGGTGATATAGGCCTTGGCGCCCTGGCGCATGCCCCACAGCCGGTCGGTGTCCTGGTCCTTGGTGGTCACCAGGATCACCGGGATGTGCTGGGTGCTGGCCTCGCGCTTGAGCGTGCGGGTGGCCTGGAAGCCGTTGAGGTTGGGCATCACCACGTCCATGAGCACCAGGTCCGGCAGCACGGATTTGGCCACTTCCACCCCGGCAGCGCCGTCGGTAGCGGTGAAGGTCTCATGCCCCAGTTTCTCGACGATGCGCTGGATGCCCATCAGCTGCGACGGTGAATCGTCGACGATCAGGATGCGTGCCATGTTGTTTCCCCACTTCCATCTTCCCCAAGATGCGGGCGAGTGTAGTGCCGGCCCGGCATGGACGTGAAGCTTTGTGCGTCACGTCCGTGGCGCGGTGCCGGGTTGGTCAGTCCACTCTTACGAGCGTGCGGCCGAAGGACTGTCCGGCCAGCATGCGCTCGAACACCTGCGGAAGCTCGGCCAGGCCCACTTCCCGGCGGCAGATGGTGTCCAGGTGGCGCGGCTTCCAGTCATCGCCCAGGTGCTGCCAGACCTGCTGGCGGATATCGCGCGCGGTTCCGGCCGAGGCTACGCCCAGCAGCGAGACGCCGCGGATGATGAAGGGCATCACCGTCATGGCCAGATCGCCGCTGGCGGCCAGGCCGGCCGAGGCGACATTGCCGTACGGCGCGGTCTGCGCCAGCAGGCTGACCAGCA
>NZ_BAZI01000555.1 GCF_001310775.1 Stenotrophomonas pictorum JCM 9942 | reverse complement strand
CCAACGGGCGCTCGCTGGCGATGGACAGGGCCACCGCACCGCTGCCGGTGCCCAGGTCGGCCACCCGCACCATGTCATCGGCCGGCAACCGTGCCAGCGCCTGTTCCACCAGCAGCTCGGTTTCCGGGCGCGGGATCAGCGTGGCGGTATTGACCTGCAGGTCCAGCGTCCAGAAACCGCGCCGGCCGGTCAGATAAGCCAGCGGATGGCCCTCGGCCCGGCGCTGCAGCAGCAGTTCGAACCGCTGCCGGGCCTCGTCGGCCACCGCGTCGGTGGCATGGGCGAACAGCCAGGCCCGCTCCACCCCCAGCACATGCAGCAGCAACTGTTCGGCCTCATGGCGGGCGTCTTCACCGGACAGACGCGTAGCGGCTTCCCGCAACAGCTCGGCAACCTTCACCGTGGACACTTCTCTACCTCTTCGCGGGAATTTTCCAAGGGGGCGAGGATAGTCACCGCGCCCGGCGCTGCCTACCGCCATCGCGGGGCGATGGATAAAGCCTGCCTATGCCAGATCATTCAGGTTCAGCCGGAACCGCCTTGGAAACCCGGTAACGCCCCCGATATCAGGCCGCGTGGGCAGTGGATGAAACGGGATCGATAGCATTAACCTATTGATCCGATGCATTAAATTCATTTGTTTTATAAGATCCCGCCTATTAGTCTTTGCTCCAACGCTTCACCCCACCCCTTCAACCCAGAGGAATCTTCAATGTCCCTTATCAACACCCAGGTTCAGCCGTTCAAAGCCAACGCGTTCCACAACGGCAAGTTCATCGAAGTCACCGACGCCTCGCTGAAGGGCAAGTGGTCGGTCCTGATCTTCATGCCGGCAGCGTTCACCTTCAACTGCCCGACCGAGATCGAAGACGCCGCCGAGCATTACGCCGAGTTCCAGAAGGCCGGTGCCGAGGTCTACATCGTCACCACCGACACCCACTTCTCGCACAAGGTGTGGCATGAAACCTCGCCGGCCGTGGGCAAGGCGCAGTTCCCGCTGGTCGGCGACCCGACCCACCAGCTGACCAACGCCTTCGGCGTGCACATTCCGGAAGAAGGCCTGGCCCTGCGCGGCACCTTCGTGATCAATCCGGAAGGCGTGATCAAGACCATGGAAATCCATTCCAACGAGATCGCCCGTGACGTCTCCGAGACCCTGCGCAAGCTGAAGGCTGCCCAGTTCACCGCCGCCAACCCGAACCAGGTCTGCCCGGCCAAGTGGAAGGAAGGCGAGAAGACCCTGACCCCGTCGCTGGACCTGGTCGGCAAGATCTAAGCGCCACAGCTCCGTGGCGAGGGGCCGGAAATCCGGCTCCTCGCCCGGGCACTCCCACCCCGCCTGTGCGGCGGGCCGTGGGGGA
>NZ_BAZI01000554.1 GCF_001310775.1 Stenotrophomonas pictorum JCM 9942 | reverse complement strand
GCCGGGCCGAACACGGCGAACTGGCCCAGCAGCCACAACGTCAGCGCGCCGACCGGCAGGTACAGCAGCGGCAGCCGCGGCAACTCGTAGCGGCCCATCAGCCACTGGTTGAGCAGGTAGGCCAGCAGCATGCCGATCACGATGCCGATGCTGGCCAGCAGAAAGTTCTCGGTCTGGAAGTAGCGCAGGATCTGCCCGCGGGTGGCGCCCAGCGCACGCCGGATGCCGATCTGTTTGGTGCGTTGCTGTACCCAGAAGCTGGCCAGGCCGATGATGCCCAGCGCGGTGACCAGCAACAGCAGGCCGCTGACGATCAGCAGCATGCCGATCATGTCGCGGTCGTTGGCGAAGTACTTGGCGCGTTTCTCCTCGACGGTCTGTTTGACCCATACCAGCCGGTTGGGGTCGTTCTTCTCCAGCGTGGCTAGCGCCTGCTTGAGCACTTCGTCGCGGCGCGCCGGATCGCTGGTGCGGAGGATGTAGCGGCCGCCGTTGGCGAAGTTGGTGCGGACCGGGAAGATCAGCGAATGGGTGCGGTTGTTGTCCTGCATGTTCGGGCGCAGCAGGGTCTGCACCACGCCGACCACGGTGACCGGGATGTTGGCCATGTACAGGGTCTTGCCGATCGCATCGCCGTCGGGGAAGAACTTCCGGGCCATGGCGTCGGTGAGGATCGCCGGTGCACGCAGCGCACTGAGATCCTCCATCTTCTGCATGACGTCCATGCTGATGTACTCGTCGTGGTTGAAGTCGCGGCCGGCCAGCAGTCTCACGCCGAGGGTGTCCAGCGCGCTCTCGCCGACCATGTACTGGGCACCATTGATCGACTGCGCGTCCGGTTCGGCGCTGATGGCCAGCGAGGTGTTCCAGGAGCCGTTCTGGAACGGCAGCTGGTTGACGATGGCCGCATTCTCCACGCCGGGGATGGCGCGCAGTGCGGCCAGGTCCTCGGCGGTGCGGGCGTCGCCGTCGACCTGCGTGCCGATACCGCTGAGGCCGATCTCGACCAGGCGGTCGTCATCGATGCCGCTGGCCAGCTGCATGGCGTCGATGCGCTGGGAGACGATGAACAGCGCGTTGCAGATGATCGCGCAGCTAAGCGCGATCTCCAGCACGATCAACGCCGCGGCGGTCTTGTGCCGGGTCAGCGTGGAGAGGATGGGACGTATATCCATGAGGGTTCTCCGTGAAGCCTGGAGTAGGGAGAGAGGAAGCCGGGGCCGCGGAAGCGGGCGTCCGGTTACTGGCTTTTCAGTTGCAGTGCCGGCGCCACCTGCATCGCCCGCCAGGCGGGCAGGATGCCGGCCAGCATGCTGGCCAGCACCGCCAGAGCGAAGGTCATCAGCAGCATCGAGCCGTCCAGAT
>NZ_BAZI01000553.1 GCF_001310775.1 Stenotrophomonas pictorum JCM 9942 | reverse complement strand
AGCAGGTCGAATCGGCGAAGTCGCGGGTGGGCGGATCGACCAGTGCCGGCAGCAGGTAGCGCGTGGCCAGCGCTGCGGTCAGCAACGCGGTGATGGTGAACACCGACAGCTGCTTGAGGCCGTCCACGCCCGAGAACAGGAAGGTGAGGTAGGCAATGCAGGTGGCGATCACACCGGTGCCCAGGGTCGGCCACAGCGCGCGTACGTTGTCCCACGGTGACCGGCCCGGACGCTGGTGGCTGAAGAAGTGGATCGGATAATCCTGCACCACCCCGATCAGGGTGAAGCCGAAAGCAATGGTGATGCCGTGCACCCCGTCAAAGCCCAGCGCCACCGCGCCGAGCCCTGCCAAACCGGCGCTGGCCAGCGGCAGGAAGCCCAGAATCGGCATCTTCCAGCTGCGGTAGGCCAGCCACAGCAGCAGGATCATGCCCAGCGTATCCAGCGTGCCGATGGTGCCCGCTTCGCTGGCGGTGCGATTGCCGATCTTGACCGAAAACGCCCCCGGCCCGCTCAGCTCCAGCCGGCTGCCACTGTCAGCTGAAACCTGCGCGAAGGCGCGTTCGACCGCATCCACCGCCGCTTGCTGACCGCTGGGATCAAACCCGGCGGCATGAGTCTGCACCAGCAGCAACGCCTGGGTACCGGTGCGGTCGAACCACACCTCTTCCAGCCGCTGGGGCGCGTTGGCCGGCTGCAGTGATTCGGCCACCCGCAGGATCTGCAGGGTCGGGTCGGAGGCCAGCAGCGGTTCGATCAGCGCACCGGCCGGCGAGCCCAGATCCTGCAGCCGTGCCTGCAGTTCCTCGCGCAACGTCGCAGTGGAGAACGCATCGTCCGGCAACTCGCCCAGCAGATAGCGGTACGGCAGCAACTGCTGCGCAATCGCCTCCAGACCGGTCTGTTCGCCGTTGGTGACCAGTTCGAACTGCGGATCCTGTGCCAGTTGCGCGCGCAGCGCCTGTGACTGCGAAGCCAGTTCGAGCGGCGCAGCGCCGGACAGCGCGACCAGCAGCAGGCGGGTGCCGGGACCTTCGCCCAGCTCGTCCAGCAGCAGCTTCTGCGCCGGGGTCTGCGCATCGGGCATGAATTTGCGCAGGTCACCACTGAGCTGGACGCGCGCACTGATCCACGCGCTGGCCAATGCAAGCAGCAACAGCCAAGCGATCGCCAGACCGATGCGCTGCTTCGATGACAGGCTCAACGCGATCCACCGTCGTGGCACAACGCCGTCAGGGCGTCGGCATCGCGCACCGCGGCGGCGGCCACCGCAGCACCACCGAGCAGGGTCCGCTGCACATCGCCCTTGGCCGGGCGCGTTTCAATGCAGCGCAGCTCGTTGCCGCGGCCGTGCAAGGTGATGCTG
>NZ_BAZI01000552.1 GCF_001310775.1 Stenotrophomonas pictorum JCM 9942 | reverse complement strand
CCCCGGCGCTCGCCGCGGCCGACGTCGGCATCGCCATGGGCACGGGCACCGACGTCGCGATGTCCAGTGCCCAGATCACCCTGGTCAAGGGCGACCTGCGGGGCATCCTGCGCGCCCGGAAGATCTCCCAGGCCACCGTGGCCAACATGAAGCAGAACCTCACCTTCGCGTTCCTCTACAACGCGCTGGGGGTGCCGGTCGCGGCCGGGGTGCTCTACCCCGCATTCGGGATCTTGCTGAGCCCGATGGTCGCGGCGCTTGCGATGAGCTTGAGCTCGGTGTCGGTGGTGGCCAACGCCCTTCGCCTTGCCAAGTCGGCCGCCGTACCGTCCTCGCCGACCACATCTGTGCCGCGCCAGCCCCTGGGCCTGGCCAAGGATTGACTTGGATCAATTGCATCGGTTCCAGTAAGAGGTAAGCTCACGCCATGGTCCGCATCCGCCATCGGAACTTGTTCCAGCGCACCGCCCTCCTCGCGATGGTGGCCCTGCTCTGGTCCCAGTTCGCGCTCGCAGGCCATGGCGATTGCCTGGATCTCCCAGTCACGCCGGCGGCGTTTGTCGCTGCCGCCACCGACACCCGACACGACCATGGCCACGGCTGCGATGCCGAGCTCCCCTCAGCGAGCAAGGCAGTGTGCGACGCGCACTGCACCGAGGGTGACATCTCGGCGGACAGTGGGCGCATCCCTTCGATTCCGCCGCTGCTGGCCGAAGCCTGGTTCTCCTGGCTTGCGATCGCCGCGATTGCGGATGCTGCGCCAGGTGTCACGGCTACATGGGTGGATTCGCCGCCCAGACCCGCCTGGCACCGACCTACCGCCCATCCAGCGGCACTCCTGCTGATCTGATGCCTGGACGCTGACTGCTCCGCACGTCTGTGCGGCGCAGTCCTGTGCGTTCGCGCCGTGGCTGCGTCACGGCATGTGTTCCTGCCCTCGTCCGAGCGACCTGCGTCGCGTCGGCCCAAGGACACTGATATGGCATCCCCGTTCGACCGACTGCCGGCCAGGCGCCTGCACCCTCGCCCTCTGTCCCGCCGTCTGCCACCGCTCCGGCACCTTCTTGCCGGCGTGCTTGCCGGCGCCTTGTGGGCCCTGGCGCTGCCGGTGACCGCCACCGAACCCGTCCCGGGGCACAGCCTCGAGTCGATCCGCGCCTGGGTTCTGGAACACAACCCGGAATTGCGGGCCATGGACTTCGAGGCCCAGGCCGCCGAAGCACGGATCCAGCCAGCGGGCGCCCTACCCGACCCGACGGCTTCCCTTGGATTCCGCGGCCTCGATCCGGACAAGCCCTGGCGCTCCGCCGGTGCCGAGCGCGAGGTCAACTACGCGCTGCGCCAGCGCCTCCCGCTTTGGGGCAAGCGC
>NZ_BAZI01000551.1 GCF_001310775.1 Stenotrophomonas pictorum JCM 9942 | reverse complement strand
GCAACGCCAGCAGCACGGCCACCAGCCCGACGACGGCGGTCACCGCACGCCGCATTACAGCGCGCGGTGCTTGGCTTCGCCGAAGAACGGGGTGTGGTGCGCGCAGTCGTTCAGGCGCACCACTTCCAGATGCTCCACATCCGGGCCTTCGAGCAGGTTCAACGTGGTCGGCGCCTGGCGGAAGCTCCACAGCTTGGCAATCGGCAGGCCCAGGATCTTGCACAGGATCACCCGGTTGACCGCGTCATGGGCGACCACCAGCAACGTGTCGTCCTCGCCCAGCCCGTCGGCGGCGGCGCTCAGGCCGCGCCAGCTGCGATCCAGCACCTGGCGCAGCGATTCGCCGCCGGGCATCAGCACGGTATCCGGCTCCTCGCGCCACGCGCGCAGACGTGCCGGGTCCTTGTCGTTGATCTCGCTGGCAAGCAGACCTTCCCACTCGCCGTGGGCGATTTCCTGCAGGTCCGGCTCGGTCAGCAGCATCGCTTCTCGGGCACTGCCCAGCGCGGCCCTGGCGGTCGCCTGGGCGCGGCTCAGTGGCGAGGCCACCGCACGGGCGATCTGCACGTCCGCCAGCCGCTCCCCCAGCGCCCTGGCCTGGGCCTCACCCACCGGCGAGAGGGGAATGTCGATCTGGCCCTGGTAGCGGCCTTCGGCGTTCCACGGCGTTTCGCCGTGACGGGCAAGCAGGATGCGCATGCAGCATTTCCGTTGAAAGGGGGAGAACCGCCGGGTGAATGCGGCGGGACCGGCATCATAGCCTGAGCCCGCCGCGGTGCCAGAAACGGTTGCCTGCGTTACGGACTCGGCGTGTTCAGCGCATCCGCCGTCTGGCCGGAACGGCGACCGCAGGGGAGCCGGCGGCGAATGCGGGCAGACCGGCAACGGCGGGAGATGGTCGCGATCCGGCGTGACCATCCCGTACATGCCGCACAGACCTGTCCGACCGGCGGCCAAGACCGGGGCGCCAGCGCCGCCTTTTGTTGCCCGCCGCGCATTCACCCGGCGACGGCAGGCGTTACCATGCCCGGCTTCCATCGCCCAACCGGTATGACGTCCGCATGAGGGTCCGCACCTCCCACGCCCCCCAGCCGGCATGAACGACGTTCCTGTCGCACCGACGTCCCGCTCCGCCCCCTGGAGCGAACAGCGTGATCCCTGGGCCGCAGCGCTGGTCAGCGCGCTGCTGCATGCGCTGATGCTGCTGCTCCTGCTCCACTCCAATCCCCCGCTGGTATCCACGCCCCAAGGCGCGGTTGGCGGTGGCCGGGTCAAGGTCGATTTCGTCGGCGACGCACCGCCGTCAACGCAGCCAAGCAACGTGCCGCCGCAGGACAAGCCCACCCAGGCCCCGCGCGCGCAACCCAAACCCA
>NZ_BAZI01000550.1 GCF_001310775.1 Stenotrophomonas pictorum JCM 9942 | reverse complement strand
CGCTGGTCCCGCCGCTGCCACTGCAGCCCGGTGAACAGAGGGCGGTGATGGCCTTCGCCGAACGTGCCCCGGCGCTGTCTCCGGCGCGGCAGCAGGAGCTGGGCGATATCGCCTCGGTACTGAGCGAGGCGCGCGGCCAGGCCGGCGTGCTGCGCCTGTATGCGATGGCCAACTGGCTGCTGGGGCGGCGATGAGACAGGAACAGTTCGTCGCCCGCTACCAGCACGAATGGCAGCAGTTCGAGCACTGGCTGCAACGCCGAGGCCAGAACCCGCGCAAGGCGCGCGGCACGCGGGACCCGGACCTGCCCGGCGATGAAACCATTCCCGAACGTTACCGGCGACTGTGCCAGCAACTGGCACTGGCGCGCCGCCGCGGGTACAGCCCGCAGCTGGTCGAGCGCCTGCAGCAGCTGATGCAGCGTGGCCACAGCCTGCTGTACCGCACCCCGGCCCCGCGCTGGCAGCGCGCGGTGGAATTCCTCGTTGCCGATTTCCCGCAGCTGGTGCGCAGCCAGGCCGCCGCGATGGCGGTGGCGTGCGCACTGTTCGTGCTGCCACTGGTCGGCATCTTCGTGCTGCTGCAATACCAGCCCGAGCTGATCCACCTGCTGCTGGACCCGCGCCAGATCGCGCAAATGGAAAAGATGTACGACCCGGCCGCCGACCGCCTGGGCCGCGACAGCGGCACCGACTGGGCGATGTTCGGCCACTACATCATGAACAACATCAGCATCGGCTTGCGCACGTTCGCCAGCGGCCTGCTGGCCGGGATCGGCACGGTGCTGGTGCTGCTGTTCAACGGCATCACCATCGGCGCGGTGGCCGGGCACCTGCAGCAGGTCGGCTTCGGCGATCCGTTCTGGCGTTTCGTGGTCGGCCATGCGCCGTTCGAGCTGACCGCCATCGTCATCGCCGGCGGCGCCGGCCTGCAGCTCGGACTGAGGCTGCTGGCGCCCGGACGCAAGCGCCGGATCGACGCGCTGGTCGAAGGCGGCGTGATCGGCGCGCGGCTGTGCCTGGGCGTGGCCTTCATGCTGCTGGTGGCCGCCTTCATCGAGGCGTTCTGGTCCTCCACCGCGGCTGTGCCGGCGTGGGGCAAGTTCAGCGTCTCCGGGGTGCTGTGGGCGCTGGTGATCTTCTGGCTGTGGCGCGGCGGGCGGGGAGCGGATCATGCGGATTGACCAGCTCGACGTGGTGCTGCGCGCGCGCTCGCCGTGGGAGGCGATGGAACTGGGCACCGCGCTGGTGCGCCGCCACGCCGGCGCGATCTGGAAGCCGTGGCTGCTGCTGACACTGCCGGTGTTCGCGCTGCTGAACCTGGCCGGCTGGTGGCTGGACAATTTCTGCTGGCGGCGTTCGCGCTGTGGTGGCT
>NZ_BAZI01000549.1 GCF_001310775.1 Stenotrophomonas pictorum JCM 9942 | reverse complement strand
CGCTGGCGCCGCAGTCGGCTACCGCGGTGGCGCGGTTGAGCGATGCCGAACTGCTGCAGGGCGCGACCCGCGCCGCAGCGTGGCGGTGTTCGATCTCATGCGCGACGGGACGTTGCTGGCGCAGCGGCTGGTGTACTTCACCGCCGCCAAGGACCAGGCACTGGCGGCCGGTCAGCTGCAGACCGAGCTGCGTGCGGTGGGCGATCACCACGTGCTGCAGCTGCGCAGCGCCGGGCTGGTGCGGGGGATCTGGATCGGTTTCGACAAAAACGTGGCCAGCGTCGAGGACAACGCCTTCGACCTGCTGCCGGGCCAGAGCCGCGAGCTGGTGGTGCGCGGCGCCGCGGATCTGGCGACCCTGCGCAAGGCGCTGCAGGTGCGCACGCTGGGCGACACGCTCTAGCTGCTTCCGCCCCCGACAGTTGCACCTGTTCCGGCCGGCCTGCACAGGGTCGGCCGGTGCTTTTTTTGTCTGTAGGCCGGGCAACGCCAACGGCCGCACCCGGGAAACCCCGCCGTGCCGGCATCGAGCAAATCCCGGCTGCGCTTCGCTTACCCGGGCGACAACGCGGCCTATGCGCCGGCTGATGTTGTCCGGGGTGCCGGCGGGCCGACGTCAGTAGAGATCCAGCGGGTCCACATCCAGCGACCAGCGCACGCGCCGCGCCTGCGGCAGGGCGTACACCTGCGCCATCAGCGCATCGAGCAGGCCATGCAAGGGCCGCCGCTGTTCGGCTGACAGCAACAACTGCGTGCGCTGGAAACCGGCCCGGCGCGGCATCGGTGCCGGCATCGGTCCGAAGCGCTCGACCCCGTTGCCGGCCGCAATCAGGTTTCTTACCGCGCTGAGAAAGTCGTTGGCCTGTTCGACCTGTTTGGCTTCGGCGCGCAGCAGCGCCAGATGCGCGAACGGCGGGAAGCCGGCGGCTTCACGCTGGCCCAGTTCGGCCTCGGCAAAGGCGTGGTAGCCGCCGTTGACCAGCGTGTGCAGCAGCGCGTTGTCCGGGTGGTGGGTCTGCAGCCAGACCTCCCCCGGGCGTTCGGCGCGGCCGGCGCGGCCGGCGACCTGGATCAGCTGCTGGGCCAGTTTTTCGCTGGCGCGGAAATCGGCCGAGAACAGCCCCTCGTCGATGCCCACCACCACCACCAGCGTGAGTTTGGGAAGATCGTGGCCCTTGGCCAGGATCTGTGTGCCGACCAGGATGCCGGGTTGATCGCCGAGCGTGGCCAGGGTCTGCTCCAGCGCATCGCGGCGCGCGGTGGTGCTGCGGTCGATGCGCAGCACCGGGTGATCGGGAAACAGCTGCAGCAGCCGTTCTTCCAGCCGCTCGGTACCGATGCCCTGGGGCTGCAGCGCCAGGCTGGCGCAATCCGG
>NZ_BAZI01000548.1 GCF_001310775.1 Stenotrophomonas pictorum JCM 9942 | reverse complement strand
TTCCGTTACGCGCCCGGGTTGCGGGCCGCGCCGCGCCAGCCGACAGCGCCGACGCCGTACTTGTGCACGACCTTCCAGCTCAGACCGTCGGTGCGGAAGTTGTTTTCCTGCTCCAGAACCGGCGTCTGCACACCATTGAGGAACGCCACCTCGATGACCGGCTCGATGCCCGGATCGGCGAAGCCGTACCACGCCTTGCCGGTGCCCAGGCGCGGCGAGGTGATGATCTCGGTGAAGGTGTTCCGCGCGATGTTGGGCAGCTGGAACTTGTTGCTGACATCCGGGTTGTACTCGGCGTTGTTGACCAGCCCGGCCTTGCCTTTCATCGCGGAGGTGCCGAGGAAGCGCGACAACGTGATGTCCAGGTAGTCGTTACCGCCCGGATCCATCTGGCTCTCGATCAGCTGGCGCATCGCATCGAACGCATCGACGCTGATATCGGCGCCGGCGGCGATGTTGTTGTGGTCGGCATGGAACAGCGTCTTGCCGTCGCTCATCACCGGGCCGAGACCGCCGTTCAACGCCAGCAACGCGTAGACGTCCTTCTCGATGGTGCGCCCCGCCGCCTGGCCAAGCGCGGTGGTGATGCGGACGAAGGCGCCCAGGTCGTCGTTGACCAGAACTTCCGGCGTGATCTGCAGGATGCGGCCCTTGCGCGCGCCCTTGATGGTCTCCTTCTCGCCATCGTCCAGCACGCCGTTTTCGTACTCGCCGGCCTCGTTGACCGGCTTGAGGTCGGAGAAGCCGGCCAGGTGGTAGCGGTTGTGCGGACGGTAATCCGACAGGGTGCCGGTGGAGCAGAAGCGGTTCCAGGTGAACGCCTGCAGGTTGTAGGCACCGATCAGGATCTTGTGCAGGGTGTTTTCCAGCAGCACCGGGAAATCGCTGGTGGTCTGCACGGCCAGCACGCGGCGTGCGATTTCCTCGCGGTCCATGCTGCGGGTGTTGACGCCGGCGCGGATCAGCGACTGCTCGGCCAGGCCAAGCAGCGTGGTATTGACGTAGGGGTTGCCGTCACGCGCTTGCACGGCAGCATCGCCGGTAAGGACGCCGGCGCGGGCCAGCAGCGCATTGACCTGCGCGCGGCGCTGGTTGTCTTCTTCCGGCACCACGTCGGTGATCTGCTGGTTGAAGCCACCGTTCAGCGGCTGGCCACCGGCGGCGAGCTTGGCGAGCAGCTTGCCCTGCGCGGCCTCGGCGGTGATGGTGTGATCGCCCAGGCACTCATTCTCCAGCGCGGTGACGCCGGCCACGTCACGGAAGCCGGCAAACACGGTGCGGATGGACGCGGTGCGCGCCGACATGGCGGCGAGCACAGCACTCACGGTCTGCTCGGTACCGGCAGCGGCGACAGGTGCGGGAGCGGCAGCGA
>NZ_BAZI01000547.1 GCF_001310775.1 Stenotrophomonas pictorum JCM 9942 | reverse complement strand
GCGAACACCAGCCCGAGCAGCCCACCGGCCAGGCCAATCGTGCCGGCCTCGACCAGGCACTGCTTGAAGATCTCCGCGCGGCTGGCTCCCAGCGCCCGGCGCACGCCGATCTCCCCGCTGCGGCGCAGGAACTTGGCCAGCAGCAGGCCGACCGTATTGACCAGGCACACCAGCAGGAAGCCGAAGGCCAGCCACATCTGCAGGCGCACGTCGCCCGGCACCGCGTTGCGGTGCTCCATCAGTTCCATGACATTGCGCAGGCGGGTGTTGGCCGGGCGTTCGAAGCGGCCGCTGGCACGCTGCTGCTCGGAATAGTTGTCCAGATAGGCTTTGTAACCGGCCGCGTCCGCGGGTGAATCCAGTTCCACCCAGTACTGGATCCAAGCGCAGGGCACATTCAGCGCTTCATTGTCATTGATCGCCTCGCGACCGAAGCAATTCATGTTGCCGCTGCGACCAAGCTTGAGTTCGCGGGAGGTGCTGAACGGGACGAACACCTCTTCGCCCGAATCGTACTTGCCCGAATACAGGTCATAGAACTTCGGCGCCGGCGCCCATTGCTCCAGCACGCCGACGATGCGCAGGGCATTGCCCTCCACCAGCACGTCGTTGCCGACGCTGTTTGCGCCTTGGAACAGCTTGTCGTTGAGCGTCTTGCTGATCACCGCCACCCGGCCGCGGCCCTGGTCGTCATCGCCGCTCCAGCTGTCCGAACTGGAAGGGCGTGTCGAACATCGGGAAGAAATCGGCCGAGGTGTAGCGCATGCTGACGCTGAACGGTTTGAGGGCGTCGATGCGTGGATCGACGATGCCGCCACCGCCGGTCATCATCGCCTGCCGTGGCGCCTTCCTCTGCCGCAGCAGTTCCTCGGCATCGAAACGGGTCAACTGCGATTCGGGTTCCTCACCGGGGAGGTAGCCTTCGCGCAGCGCCGGGTCCAGCTGCACGTAGAACAGCCGGTCGCTCTTGTGCGGGATCGGGTCGCCGGAGAGCACCTTGAACACGGTCAGGGTGGTCATCGCCGCGCCGATCCCCAGCGCGATGGCCAGCACCATCAGCGCGGTCAGGATCCTGTTGCGGCCGAAGCTGCGCAGCGCGAGTTTGAAGTAGTAGCCGAACATGGCGGTGGCCTCAGCCTGCGATGGAAACGGGATGCGGACGGGCCAGCACCGGCTCGCGCAGCAGGTCGGTGGCCTGGCCATCGACGATGTGCACGTTGCGCTGGGCGCGTGCGGCCAGTTCCGGATCATGGGTGACCATGACGATGGTGGTGCCCTGACTGTTGATCTCCTCCAGCAGCTCCATCACCCCGCGCGCCATCTGTGTGTCCAGGTTGCCGGTCGGTTCGTCGGCCAGCAGCAGGCGCGGGCTGCCGG
>NZ_BAZI01000546.1 GCF_001310775.1 Stenotrophomonas pictorum JCM 9942 | reverse complement strand
TCCAGAACCACCGGGTCCGCGCCCCCCACCGAGCGCCGGGCCAGCACGCGCTGGCGGGTGGCCAACAGGCGTTCATCGCTGACCGGCTTGAGCAGGTAATCGACCGCGCCCTGCTCGAAGGCGCTGATCGCGTACTGGTCGTAGGCGGTGACGAACACCACCTCGGTGCGCGGACTGACGCTCTGCAGCGCGCGCGCCACATCGATGCCGCTGACCCCGGGCATGCGGATATCCAGAAATGCCAGCGCCGGCTGGTGGGTCTCCAGTGCTTCCAGCGCCGCGGCCCCATCCTCGCAGGCGGCGACGATGACCAGCTCCGGCCACAAGCGCGCCAGCTGGTCCAGCAATGCCTGGCGCAGCAGTGGCTCGTCTTCGGCGATCAGCGCATCAAGAGGCATGCGGCAGCTCCGGGATGAGCGGTGCGACGGCCGGTGCCGGTGCCGGTGCCGGTGCCGGTTCCAGATGCTGGCACGGCAGGCTGATGGTGGCGGCCATGCCGCTGGGGAAATTCGACACCAGGGTCAATGACGCATCGGCGCCGCAGCTCACGCGCAGGCGTTCACGCAGGTTCTTCAGGCCGATCCCGGTGCCGGTGCTGCCGGTCGCCATACCCTGGCCGTCATCGGCCACGGTGACGGTCAGCCGGCCGTCCAGTTCGCGCGCCAGCACCCACACCGTGCCACCGCCGGATTTCGGCTCCAGGCCGTGCTTGATCGCGTTCTCCACCAGCGTCTGCAGCGACATCGACGGCAGGGTGAGGTTGTGCAGCGCGTCGGGCACATCGATCTGCAGGGTCAGCCGGGCGCCCATGCGGATGCGCAGGATTTCCAGATAGGCCCGCACCCGTTCCAGCTCCTGGCCCAGCGTGGACAGCGACTGGTCGATGCCCGGCAGCGAGCTGCGCAGATACTGGATCAGATGGCCGAGCATCTGCTCGGCGCGTTCGGGATCGCTGCGGGTGAGCACCTGCGCGTTGGCCAGGGTGTTGTAGAGGAAGTGCGGCTCCACCTGCGCGTGCAGCAGATTCAGGCGGGCGACACTGAGTTCCTTCTCGGCCTCGGTGCGCGCGGCCTGCTCGCGTTCTTCGCGCCGCTGCCGGGCAACCTTGCCGCTCAGCGCCTGGGTGACGGCCTCGGCGTTCTCGTAGTTGCTGCCCTCATCGAGCAGCAGCAGGTCCAGCCAGGCGCCGGCATCGGGTTCGAACAGCAGGGTGACGCTGCAGGTGTCGACGCCGGGGGTGACGCGCGCGGTGATCTGGTTGTGTTTGATCGCCAGCCGCGCCAGCGGATTCCAGCGCGATGGCGGCCGCTCGCCATAGGGATCGGCGCGGCGCTGGGTGGCGCGCAGCTGCAAGGTGCCCACCGAGCGCTCCAGCCGTTCG
>NZ_BAZI01000545.1 GCF_001310775.1 Stenotrophomonas pictorum JCM 9942 | reverse complement strand
ACGCTGCCACAGGCCCGGATCGTGGTCGATCGATTCCATATCCAGCGCATGGCGAACGACGCGCTGGAGAAGCTGCGCAAGCGCATTCGCAAGGATTTGTCCACCCGGCAGCGCCTCAAACTCAAGGACGAGCGGTTCCTGCTGCTCAAGCGGCAGCACGACCTGACAGGGAGAGATATGGACCGGATGCGGGAATGGTTCCAACAGTTCCCGCTCCTAAGCGAAGCCCACGCGCTCAAGGAAGGATTTCTGTCGATCTGGGATCAGAAGACCCGCCCAGCAGTAGAAGCCGCCTGCGCGAAGTGGCAGGCCAATATTCCGACCGAATTGGCGGCCACGTTCAAGGACCTGACCACCGCCGTGCACAACTGGCACGACGAAATCTTCGCCTACTTCGAGCAGCCGATTACCAATGCCTATACTGAGTCAGTCAACCGAGTGGCCAAAGACATGAACCGCATGGGCAGGGGTTACAGCTTCGAGGTGCTTCGGGCGCGCATGCTCTACGACAAGAAGGCGCGCAAGGATGGCTCGGTTATCGAAACCGTGTTGGTCGATGACGACGACCCAATGACCACGGACTTCGTGTTCCAGCGGATGACCACGGCGGCAACGCGCAAGAAGAAGATCACGCGCGTGGTCGAGTACGGCCCCTATCTCCCGACGCTGGCGCGGCTACTCGAAGAGGGGTATTTCGAATAGTCCTCAGCCCATTGTGCAAGAGGCGGCGCTTCAGCCTGAATTTGTGATTCAGCCGATGAAGCATAGGTAAGAGGCCCAGCCACTACCCCGCGCAACAGGACAGTTGCTTTACGTCCTTGGTGAAGGTTTGTGCCGCGAGTTTCAGCCCCTCGACCATCGTCAGGTAGGGGAATAACTGGTCGGCCAACTCTCGCACCGTCATGCGGTTGCGAATCGCCAGTACTGCGGTTTGGATCAGCTCGCCTGCTTCCGGGGCTACCGCTTGCACGCCGATCAGTCGTCCCGAACCGGCCTCCGAAACCAGCTTGATGAAACCGCGCGTGTCGAAGTTGACCAGCGCCCGGGGCACGTTGTCGAGCGTCAGCGTGCGGCTGTCGGTCTCGATACCGTCGTGGTGCGCTTCGGCTTCGCTGTAGCCCACGGTGGCGACCTGCGGGTCGGTGAACACCACCGCCGGCATCGCCGTCAGATCCAGCGTCGCGTTGCCACCCGTCATGTTGATTGCAGCGCGGGTGCCGGCCGCCGCCGCGACGTAGACGAACTGCGGCTGGTCAGTGCAGTCGCCGGCGGCATAGATGTGCGGCACGGTAGTGCGCATCGCGTGGTCGATGGTGATGGCGCCTTGCGCATTGACCACCACACCGGCCGCGTCGAGGTTGAGCGTGCGGGTGTTTGGGGTGCGGCCGGTGGCGAA
>NZ_BAZI01000544.1 GCF_001310775.1 Stenotrophomonas pictorum JCM 9942 | reverse complement strand
GGAATCATGGCATATTCGCCATCGCGAGCCGGAACGTCAGACTCATCTGCCTCGCTGCGGTTTTCGGCAGCGGCGGATCAAACAGGACTTGCCAGACACCTCCGCTCGAAAAGCTGAGCTGAACAATGTTCGTGCTGTTCGCATGATTCCCCCGATCCGGTGCCCACGACATTGCGTAGTCGCGATAGTTCTGCCCGATCGTGTACGGCTGCGCGGTAACGCTGGTTGCAGCACCCGCCGGGACTGTAGGCATGATCGATGGGGCTTTCGTCAGCCGCTCACTCGGTGCAACTAGCGTCTCCCTGTAGCCAGCCCGCGTCCCATCGCCAGAAGTAACGACCATCGCTGAATGTCGATCCGATGCATTATCGGCCGGGTATAGCCAATCGCATTTGCCATCGCACCCCAGCTACCCTGGCCACTCGTCTCAAATACTGCCGACGGCCTAATCGTGTAGTTGAAATTCGTCGGAACACCATCGACATCGATCGAAACGACGCCAGTCACGTCGGATGGCAAGAACTCGGTGTACTCCCAGATCTGATCGAGGTATTCATCCGGAAGCACAGTGATCGTTGTGGGATTCCCAGCGGCATCGCGGTACAACCCACAAGCGAGCAATGGGCGCGTTCGCAGATTCGCAGCAGAGTCGGTCTGAAGAGATGTATTGACAAGACCACCGCGAGTTAGATTTACCGGACTTGAGCCAAAACTTCCGGGCTCAAACGACACCCTGAACCTGTACTTGCGAAATAACGGGCCGACCTGCGGGTCAGTATTACTTTCGATCAACTGCGACGACACATGCTGTCGCGCGACAGCCCCTGCGATATCCGGCATAACAGTATCCGACTGTGACGGCGCAGCATTCGAAGTCCCAGCCACGAAAACGTTTAGACTCATATTCCACGGCGCTTGGTCACTAAAAATCCGGCCAAACCCACTATTGCAGATCGTGTTGCGCCCTGGGAACGTCTGCTGGATCGGTTTGGCCAACTCCAAGATGCTGCCATCCTCGGCGTATTTATGGCCGCGGTGGGTCATGGCGTAGAAGTGGCCCATCACGCCGATTTCGACAGGATTAAGGGCAAGCTTTGACATCAGAAAATCCTCCCGGATTGGATGGATGGGGTAGTGGTTGCGCGGTCTGCAATCGAGCCGACGGGGCTGGCCCGGATGTCGCCCGCACGCACGGATGGGGTAGTACTTGCCGCGTCTTGGATGGCGCCAAGTGGCGGCGCGGCAATGCGCCCACCGACAATCGATGGTGTAGTCACGGCCTGATCGACGGTAAGCGGGACAGGCGGCACTGAGATCGCGCCAGAAACCATCGATGGCAACGTGCTTACCGCGTCAGTGAGTGGCGGCGCGATGCGGTAAATGTCGCGCAGGGAACC
>NZ_BAZI01000543.1 GCF_001310775.1 Stenotrophomonas pictorum JCM 9942 | reverse complement strand
CTCGCCCCGCTGACGGCGGCCGCGGCCATCCGCATCGCCAACTCCTGAGCCGGTGACGCGCTACTCTTGGCGTCCGCTTCCTGCCTGCGGTCGCCCGATGTCCAGCCCCGACTCCCCCGGCTCTCCCGACAGCGTGAAGTCCCCGTTTCGACCGCGGCCTGTCGTCGGCATGCAACGCCGCGGCGAGCAGCGGATGGGAAAGTTCCTCGAAGCGGCCACCGAGGTCCTCAACGAAAAGGGCTACCAGGCGCGCGGCTGTCGGACATCGTCAAGCGCGCCGGCGGATCCATGGCCACCCTTTACCGGGCCTTCGGCGACAAGGAAGGGCTGGCGCACGCGTTGATGGAGCAGAGTATCCACGACTTCGGGCAAAGCGTGGAGGAGCTGCTGCAATCCACGCTGCCGCCGGAACAGGCCCTGGAAAACGCGGCCTGCCGGATGGTCGAGGAAATCCTCAGCCCGGTCCGCATCGCCTGCCACCGCATCGTCGTTTCCGAGGGCCCGGCCCATCCCGAACTGCGGGACTGGTTCCTGGCCCATGGGGTGGAGCCGATGGAGAGACTGCTCAGCCAGTATTTCGCCCGCGAGGCGCTGGCCGGCCGGCTGCACATTGACGACAACGCGGCCGCGGCCAAGGACTTCTACACGCTGATCCTTGGCGGCCTGATCCTGCGCTCGATCAATGGCCGCATCGACGCCAGCGACATACCGCAGGCGCAGCAGCAAGCGCGCGCATCCGTATACCGGTTTTTGCAGGGCACGCTGCCCCGAGACCGCCCCAGCCCCTGACCCGCGCCGCTATCACGCACGAAGGCGCTTTGTCATTGATTGCTGGCCACACCAAGGGCGCCGTCTTGAGCTAATCTTGCGGCAGCAAAGGCGCCTGCGCTTGGCGGGGCTTGGCGGCGGGGCCCGCGATGGCACTGCCTTCGTCTTCCTCAGCGAGCGAGCGGATGTTCAAAGGTTTGATCGGTTGGTTCCACAAGCTGGGTTCTCCCGCCTACTTCGATGCCTTTGCCGCACGCTGGTCACCCTGGTGCTATCTCGCCGCCCTGCCGCTGTTCGCCTTCGGCCTGTGGCAGGCGCTGGCGGTGGTGCCGGCCGACTACCAGCAGGGTGACAGCTTCCGCATTCTCTATATCCACGTGCCGGCAGCCTGGATGAGCCTGTTCGTGTTCGCGCTGATGGCGTTCTACGCCGCCCTCGCCCTGGTCTGGCGGATCAAGCTGTGCGAGATCCTGGCCATGGCCTGCGCGCCGATCGGTGCCGCCTTCACCGTGATCACCCTGCTCACCGGCAGCATCTGGGGCAAGCCGATGTGGGGCACCTGGTGGGACTGGGACCCGCGCCTGACCACCGAGCTGATCCTGCTGTTCCTGTATCTGGGCGTGATCGG
>NZ_BAZI01000542.1 GCF_001310775.1 Stenotrophomonas pictorum JCM 9942 | reverse complement strand
CGAACCATGCGCACGTCCACGCCCAGCCGCTCCAGCGCGAACCGCACCGAACCGAGGTTGGCACCGCCCGCATCCACCAGTCCGACAATGCTCACAGGGCCCCCTTGGTCGATGGCAGCTGCGTGCCTTCGCGGCGGATGGCCTGGCGCAGCGCACGGGCCAGCGCCTTGAAGCAGGCCTCGACCTTGTGGTGGTCGTTGTCGCCTTCCACCTTGAGGTTGAGGTTCAACCCCGCCGCATCGCACAGCGAGCGGAAGAAATGGGGCACCAGCTCGGTGGGCATGTCGCCGACCTTCTCGCGCCTGAAATCGCCCTCGAACACGAAATACGGGCGGCCGCTGAAATCCAGCGCGGCGCTGGCCAGGGTTTCATCCATCGGCAGGGTGAAGCCGTAGCGACCGATGCCGCGCTTGTCGCCGAGCGCCTCACGCAGCGCCTGGCCCAGCGCCAAGCCGGTGTCCTCGATGGTGTGGTGCTCGTCGATATGCAGGTCTCCCTTGGCCTCAACTTCCAGCGCAAACCCGCCATGACGGCCGATCTGGTCGAGCATGTGGTCGAAGAACGGCAGACCGGTGCTGATCTTTGAACTGGCGACCTTGTCCAGATCGACAAAGACGCGGATCTGCGTTTCCTTGGTATCACGCTGGACGCTGGCCCGGCGCGGCGCGTCGGCCAGTTCGTGGGCGATGGCGTCCCAGTCCCAGTCGCCGCCGAACTGGCCGGTACGCAGCTGGAAGCCGCGGATGTTCATGTTGTCGGCGAAGGCGATATCGGTGGGACGGTCACCGACCATGGCCGAACGCGCCCAGTCGATGGAACGGTCCTGCAGGTAGGAGACCATCATGCCGATGCCCGGCTTGCGGTTGGGGCTGTTGTCGGCCGGCCAGCTCGGATCGATGAGCACATCGCGGAAGACGATGCCCTGGCTTTCGAAGATCTGCAGCATCAGGTTGTTGGGGCCATCGAAACTGGCCTGCGGATAAGCTTCGCTGCCCAGCCCGTCCTGGTTGGAGACGATCACGAACTGGTAGCCGGCATCGCGCAGCCTGAGCATGGCGGGGATGACATCCTTCACCAGCCGCACTTTCTCGTAGGCGTCGATCTGGAAGTCGGCCGGCTCCTCGATCAAGGTGCCATCGCGATCGACAAACAGAATGGGGGTCATGCGGCAGGCTCCAGCGTGGCAAGTGCGTCCAAGACGCGGTCGTTCTGTTCAGGGGTACCCAGGGTGATGCGCAGGGCGTCGTGCAGTTGCGGGGCGCCGCGCTGGTCGCGCACCACCACTCCGGCGGCCAGCAGGGCCTGGAATGCGGCCTGTGCATCGGCAAAGCGCACCAGCAGGAAGTTGGCATCCGACGCGTAGACCCGGCGCACCGCCGGCAGCGTCCGACAAAGCCGCCTGCA
>NZ_BAZI01000541.1 GCF_001310775.1 Stenotrophomonas pictorum JCM 9942 | reverse complement strand
CGATGACTGCCAGCGCGGGCTGGCGCGCTTGGCCGATGCCGACGCGGTGGCGCAGGCCCTGCACGAGCGCGTGCTGGAGCACCGTCAGGTCGCCGAGCGCTACCGCAGTGCGCAGGAAACCCGGCGTGCCGCGCTCGACCCGGATCTGCTGCATCTGTCCGAGCAGTTGCGGGAGCTGACCGCGCAACTGGGCCAATGTGAACAGCGCGCCGATGCGCTGGTCGGCAAGGAAGCGGTGGCGGCGTCGCAGCTGGAGCGCACCCGCGGCTTGCTGGAGGGCCTGCGCCAGCAGGAGGAGCTGGTGGTGCGTCGCGCGGTGGACGCCTTCGCTGATCCGGACGTAGACCCGAACCGGGTCGAGCGGCAGCGCGAGGAGCTGGACGAGAAGTATCCGTCGCTGGAAGAGCGGGCCCGCCGGTGCGAGGAGCGCGCCAGGGACAGCGATACGCAACTGGCACGGCTGCTGCCCGAGGCCTGGAGCGGACTGGCGCAGTACGCGCGCGATCACGCGCTGGAGCTGGAGTTCGATGCCAGCGCCTGGCGGCCTGCGCGCGGCCTGCTGCAGCGTGAGCTCACCCAGCTGCGCGACACCGAACTGGTGCAGTACGAAGCCGAGGCGCAGCAGGCCTACGCCACGGCGGTGGACACCTTCCGCACCGGCGTGGCCTCCACGCTGTATGACAACTTCACCCGGCTCAAGACCCAGATCGCCACCCTCAACCGCACCCTGCGCAGCAGTCCGGCGTTCTCCAACAACGAGCGCTACCAGTTCCACTACGAAGTGGTGCCGGAGTTCCGCGAGTTGCATCGCTTCATCCAGCGGGCCGCCGATATCGGCGGCGAGGACACCCTGTTTGAAAGTGCCGGGCAGGTGCCCGAGGCGTTCCGCGCGCTGGTCGAGGACAAGGCCGCGGCACATGTGGCCAATTCGCCGCTGGACGACTATCGCCGCTTCTTCCGCTTCGAGGTACAGATCCGCCAGGAGGACCGTGTGATCGGCAGCCTGAGCGAGCGCATGCGCTCGGGCTCCGGGGGTGAGCATCGGGCGCCGCTGTACGTGATCGCCGGCGCCGCCCTGGCGGCGGCCTACGGCAAGAGCGAGGCCCAGCCCGGCGGGCTGGGATTGATCCTGCTGGACGAGTTCGGCGACAAGATCGACGCCCAGAACGCGCGCGCGATCACCGGCTACCTGCGCTCGCTGGGCCTGCAGCTGGTGCTGGCCGCGCCGGATACCGCGCAGGGCACACTGTCCGGTGTGCTCGACAGCTACATCGAGCTGTTCCGCGACGGCGAGCTGCTGCAGGCCGAACGGATCGAAGTCACCGAAGCGGCGCGCACGCTGCTGTTGTCCGACCAGTTCGACCTGCATCCGGAACTGCTCGCCGCAGAGACCGAGCGCATCGCGCGCGAGCAGGCGAC
>NZ_BAZI01000540.1 GCF_001310775.1 Stenotrophomonas pictorum JCM 9942 | reverse complement strand
CCGGCGGGGCCGGGCGTGCGGCTTCCAGTGCGCGCTGCACCACGGCTTCGTCGTAGCTGGCGGCCGCCACGATCTCGACACCTTCCTCGATCCGCCGGTTGGACAGGATCACGGCATCCGGGCCGTGCTCCTTGCGCACCAGGTTCATGGCCGTACGCATATCGGCGGCGACGAAACGTTTGATTTTCATGCTGTGGTACCGGGAATTGGAGTGCGGTTGCAAGGAAGGCGAGGGGGCGTTGGCAATGTCATGCATGGCGGGAGGTGCTCCTTCGTCCTTCATTGCTGCGGATAGGGTTCAGATGTCTGTTTTCCGTCGCGGGTGCCGGTTTCCAGTGCCTCAACTGATCGTGCCGACCAGTTTCAGGCGCTTGTCTTCCGGCACTTCGCTGTAGGCCAGCACCGACAGCGAGGGCACGCTGTGGCGGACCATCCGGGCGAGTGCGGCACGGACCGGGCCTGGTACCAGCACCACCGCCGGCTCGTTGCGCGCCTCCTGCTTGCCCACACATTCGGCAAGACTTTGATGGAGGCGTTCGGCGAGACCCGGTTCCAGTGCGGCACCATTGCCTTGCGTGGATTCCTGCAAGACCCGTTCCAATTGCGGGTTGAGGGTGAACACCGGCAGCTCGGCCGACATTCCGGCGATCTCCTGCACGATGAAACGGCCCAGCGCGTTGCGCACGGCGGCGGTAAGGATGGCCGGGTCCTGGGTCTGCGGGGCGTTCTCCACCAGGGCCTCGGCGATCTTGCGCAGCTGCCGTACCGGGATGCGCTCGGTGAGCAGGTTCTGCAGCACGCGGGCGACCACGGAAATCGGCAGCGCCTTGGGGGTGAGATCTTCCACCAGCTTGGGCGCGCTCTTGGCCAGCGTGGCCAGCAGCTGCTGCACTTCCTCGTGGCCGAGCAGCTCGGGCGCGTGTTCGCGGATCAGGTGCGACAGGTGCGTGGCGACCACGGTGGCCGGGTCGACCACGGTGTAGCCCATCGACTCGGCATGGGCGCGCTGGTGTGGCTGGATCCAGGTCGCGTCCAGGCCGAACGCCGGGTCCTTGCCGGGAATACCGTCCAGCTGGCCCAGTGCGCTGCCCGGATCCAGCGCCAGTTCGCGGTCGGGATGGATCTCGGCGCTGGCCACCGGCACGCCGTGGATCAGCAGCCGGTAGCCGGTCGCCGGCAGCTCCAGGTTGTCGCGGATATGCACCGAGGGAATCAGGAAGCCGACATCCTGGGTGAGCTTGCGGCGTACGCCCTTGATGCGCGCCATCAACTCGCCGCCCTGGGCCTTGTCCACCAGCGGAATCAACCGGTAGCCGACTTCCAGACCCAGCGGATCGATCGGGCGCAGTTCGTCCCAGGTCAGCTCGGCGGTAGGGGCCGGCTGCGGCGGGGACAGGCCCGGGATGTCGCCGGGCACGGTGGCCG
>NZ_BAZI01000539.1 GCF_001310775.1 Stenotrophomonas pictorum JCM 9942 | reverse complement strand
CCTGTGGCGCGGGCGCGGCGACCACCGGTTCCAGGGCGCGCGGTGGCGCAGCACCATCATCAGGATCACTGCGGCAATGACCGCCATCAGGATGAAGCGGATGCGCCAGGCCCAGCTGCGACCGTTGCCGGTGGCCGCCGGGGGTTCGCTGAAGGCGTACTCGGCGGTGGGATGGTCGCGGCGGGTGGTGTCCAGCAGGCGTGCCTCGCGCAGTATCTCGCGCGCCCGCGGCTGGTCATTGGCATGCACCACCCACACCGACGGCAGATTGCCGGCGCTGGTCCTGTCCAGATAGCTGAACTGGCCCCGACGCTTGCTCTGGTACGAGCGGCCATTGGTGACGCGCACTTCGATACCGGCATCGCGCAGCATCTGCGCCACGCCCTCGGCGTTCTCGACCCGCTGACTGCTGAAAATCTTGCGCATGGTTCAGCCCTTGCTCGTTTCGTTGGCATCCGGCGTGACCCGGATCAGGCCTTCCTGCGCGGTGCTGGCCACCAGCACCCCGTCGCGGGTGAAGAACTGGCCGCGCGCCAGGCCGCGCGAATCCTGCGCGCTGGGGCTGTCCAGCGAATACAGCAGCCACTGGTCCACGCGGAACGGACGGTGGAACCAGATCGCGTGGTCCAGCGAGGCCATCTGCACATGCGGCTGGTAGTAGCTGATGCCGTGCGGGAAAGTGGCCGTGCCCAGCAGGTGGAAATCCGAGGCGTAGGCCAGCAACGCCTGGTGCAGTTCCGGCGCATCGCCGACCGGTTCGGTCAGGCGCAGCCACACCTGGTGATAGGGCGGGCGCTTAGGCGGATTGAGCTCGTCACGCGGGTAGACATGGCGGAACTCGAACGGGCCGCCGCGCGAGAGCCAGCGCTGCACCTTCACCGGCAACCGCTCCAGCACCTCGGCCGGCAACGGGCGGTTGGGCTCGATGTCCTCCGGTTGCGGCACCTCGGGCATCTTGTGCTGGTGCTCGGCGCCGGTTTCGGCCTGCTGGAACGAGGCCGCGCAGAAGAAGATCACCTTGCCGTGCTGGATCGCGGTGACCCGGCGCACCGAGAAGCTGCCGCCGTCGCGGGTGCGGTCCACGTCATAGACGATGGGGTGGTCGATGTTGCCGGCCCGCAGGAAGTAGGCGTGCAGCGAATGCACATGGCGGCCGTTGTCGACCGTGGCCTGGGCGGCGGCCAGCGCCTGGCCCAGCACCTGCCCGCCGAACACGTATTTGGTGCCGATATCGCGGCTCTGGCCACGGAACAGGTTGTCCTCCAGCCGCTCCAGCGACAGCAGGTCAATCAGTTCGGATACCACGGGTTCGGCGTTGGCGGACAAGACGGCGACCTTCAATTCGACAGGCCGCGATTATAGCGGTCGCCGGCTGCCCGCCGGTCCGCGGTCAGCGCTTGCCCAGCCGCGCCACCAGCGCCTG
>NZ_BAZI01000538.1 GCF_001310775.1 Stenotrophomonas pictorum JCM 9942 | reverse complement strand
TGGATGCCACACAGCTGCAGTGCCCGGCCGCGCTACTTAGCGGCGGGCAGCGGCTGATCGCGGCGCTGGCCTGCGCGCTCTATGCCGATCCCCCTGCGCGGCTGCTGCTGCTCGATGAGCCGGGCAATCACCTCGATCTGGAAGCGTTGGCGGCGCTGGAAACCGTGCTGTGCCAGTACCACGGCACCCTGGTGGTGGTCTCGCACGATGAGGCCCTGCTGCAGGCCATCGGCATCAGCGCGCGGCTGCAGGCCGATGCCGATGGCTGGCGCTGGTCGGCGTGCTGAGCCGGCCCGCCGTTCTTATGCATGTCATCCAGCGCGACGATACTGCGCGCCTTTCCAGATCAGGGCGCGTTGTGGCGCCCACAGGAGCAACGGTGTCCAGGTGGTCGAGGGTGATGACAGTGGTGGCGGGCATGGCATGCTGCTGGGTGATGGAAACCGCTGCCACTCCGGCTTATCCACACGCCCAGGTCTATGCGCATCGCGGCGCCAGCGCCCTGCTGCCCGAACACACCCTGGCCAGTTATGCACAGGCCATCGCCGATGGCGCGGACTACATCGAACCGGATCTGGTGATGACCCGCGACGGGGTGCTGGTGGCGCGGCATGAGAACGAGATCGGCAGCACCACCGATGTCGCCACGCGGCCGGAGTTCGCCGATCGCCGCACCGTCAAGTGGATCGACGGGCAGAGGGTGGACGGCTGGTTCAGCGAGGACTTCACCGCCGCCGAGCTCAAGACCCTGTACGTGCGCGAGCGCCTGCCGCAGATCCGTGGCACCGCGTTCGATGACCAGTTCCGGATCGCCACGCTGGAGGAGATCATCGCCTTCCTGGTCCAGCAGGCCGCGCGGGCGAACCGCGGCATCGGGCTGGTGCCGGAGATCAAGCACGGCAGCTATTTCCGCGGAATCGGCCTGCCGATGGAGGAAAAACTGCTCACCGCGTTGCGCGCCGACTCCTATACCAACGTCGCGCCGGTGCTGATCCAGTCCTTTGAGGTGGCCAACCTGCGCGCGCTGCGCGCGCAGCTGGGAGATGCCTCCAACATCCGCCTGCTGCAGCTGATCGGCGCGCCCGGGCAGCAGCCGGCCGATATCGCACTGGCCGGAGGCGCACTGACTTATGCACAGATGGGTACCGCGGAGGGATTGCGGGAAATCGCCCAGTACGCCGAGGCCATTGGCGTGGAGCGGCGCGCGCTGCGGCCATGGGATGACCAGGGGCGGCCGGGTGCTCCCACGGCGCTGATTGCCGATGCGCATGCGGCCGGTTTGCAGGTGGTGGCCTACAGTTTCCGCCCGGAGAACCCGTTCCTGCCGCCGGCGTTGCGCGCCGGTGACGCCAACGCGCGCAATCCCGATGGCGCGGTGGCGGAGATGCGTGGCTACCTGCAGGCGGGTGTCGATGCGCTGTTCACCGACGATCC
>NZ_BAZI01000537.1 GCF_001310775.1 Stenotrophomonas pictorum JCM 9942 | reverse complement strand
CGCTGGCGGCGGTACCGGTTCCAGCGGCACCGGGATCAGGCCGGACAGCCCCAGTGGTGGCCAGGGGGCGTCCTGGCTGTCATCAGGCGCCGCCGGTGCCGGTTTTTCGACATTGGTATTGCCTGACGCGTCTTCTTCCTGGATTTCGTCCTCGGATTCGGTGCTGGTGCCGGAATCCTGACGCGCTGCAGGGGGTGTCGGCGGCGCAGGCGTTGTCGGCACCGGCCGGCGCGGGCGCGGCCGTCAGCAGTGCGTCGAAACCGGTCGCCTGTTTGCTGTCCGCGCGGCTGCCGGAGAGGGCGCCGGTCGTGTCCCTGGTGGGAGACGAGGCCGGTGCGCTGCTGATCGACAGCATGCTCATGCCGGTTCTCCGTCGTCGGTACGCTTTGCCAGGCGCGCGCGGCGTGCCCCCAGATCGTCCATCTCGCGCTGGTCGCGACGTTCGGCGACCTGCTTTTCCTGCGCCCGGTAGCTGGCGGCCAGCTGTTCGAGCACCTGCTTGTCGCGCGAGGCCAGCAGCAGGCGTGCGCGTTCGGCATCGACATGCTCGCGGTTGCTGTCCACGGTCTTGCTCTGTGTCTGTACCGCGTTGTCCAGCCGGTCCAGGAACGCGCGCCGGTTCATCAGTTGCGAGGCACTGGTCGCGGCCATCTGCGCATTGGCATATTCATCGGCGTACTGGCGCAGTTCGGACAGGCGCGACTGGTGCATTTCCAGGGTTTTCTGGCGCTCGGCCAGTGCCTTGGCCACTTCATCTTCGCGGTCCTGCGCATGGCGCAGCAGCGGGTCGAGACGACGGGACGGACTCATGCGGATTTCTCGCTATCTACCAACTGTTGCAATGCATCCAGGCTGTGGCCCAGATCGGCGGCGTTGTGCACGTCCTGGCCGAGGAATTCCATGATCTCCGGCCAGCGTGCCAGCGCCTCGTCGGTGACCGGATCGTTGCCGCGCTGGTAGGCACCGATGGCGATCAGGTCGCGGTTGGCCGAATAGGCCGCCACCAGCCGTTTGAGCTTGCGGATGCGCGCCCGCCAAGTGTCATCGGCGATGTCCTGGACCACACGGCTGATCGAGGATTCGACATCGATGGCCGGATAAAGGCCGCTGTCGGCGACCCGCCGCGAAAGCAGGATGTGGCCGTCAAGGATGGCGCGGGCGGCATCGGCGATCGGATCCTGCGGATCGTCGCCTTCGGTCAGCACGGTGTAGAACGCGGTGATCGAACCGCGGCCTTTGGCGCCATTGCCGGCGCGTTCGACCAGCGCCGGCAGCTTGGCAAATACCGACGGCGGATAGCCGCGGGTGGTCGGCGGCTCGCCCACGGAAAGGCCGATCTCGCGCTGGGCCTGGGCGAAGCGGGTCAGCGAATCCATCAGCAGCAATACATTCAAACCCTGGTCACGGAACCATTCGGCAATCGCGGTGGCACGGTAGGCGCCGTGCA
>NZ_BAZI01000536.1 GCF_001310775.1 Stenotrophomonas pictorum JCM 9942 | reverse complement strand
GGCGTACGCAATCCGCGCTTGCTGCAGCGCCTGCAGGCCCGGCTGCCGGACGTGCGGGTCGCTCCAGCGCCGGGCACGGCCTGGACCCGGATTACATGGAAGCGATGGGCTTTGCATGGCTGGCGCAGCAGACGCTGGCAGGACGCCCGGGCAACCTGCCCAGTGTCAGTGGCGCGCGCGGACCGCGCATCCTCGGCGCGATCCACCCGGCCTGAAACACCACTAGAACCCGCCGCCGGCCGGCAACGCCTTCAACGCCAGAATCGCTTCGGACAGCGCATCGACCTCCGGATTCTCGAACCCGCCGCGCACTTCCTGCTCGCCGGCGAACAGGCCCTGCTCCAGCAGCGCCAGACAGGTCTGTTCATGCGTCCAGCCGCGGGCCACCGCCAGCCGGCGGATCCGCTCAAGCAGGTGCGGATCGACATCCCGCAACGTCACATCGGCCATACCCACCACCTGTTGGCTACCGGTGGATCCCCCCGCGGGCATGATCAGACAGACCACCGCGCGATTCAACGCTTGCCGCAGCTTCCCGCGTCAGGCAGGGCGCGCCAGCTGCGTGGTCGCATCCACTTCGCGGCGCAGCCACCAGGCCATCAGCAGCCCCGGCACACCGACCACCACCGACACCAGGAAGAACACCTGCCAGCCGTAGGCATCGGCCAGCACGCCGGCGAATGGGCCGACGAACACCCGTCCCAGCGTGGCGAACGCCGACAGCAACGCGTAGTGGGTGGCCGAAAAACGCGTGCCACACAGGCCACTGAGCAACGCCACGAACGCCGCCGTGCCCATACCCCCGGCGAAGTTGTCCAGGCTCAGCGCGAACAGCAGCAGGCCATCCATCGGCGTGGGCTGGTCCAGGTGCACGATCAGCAGGTTGAACGCCGGCACCTGCACCGTACCCCAGGCGCCGGCCCCTTCCCGGGCCAGCAGATAGAAGCCCAGATTGGACACCAGCTGCAGCACGCCGAAGGCGATCACCGCGTTGGACAGGCGTACCCGCAGCAGGAAGAAGCCACCGACGATGGCGCCCACGATCGTCATCAGCAGGCCGATGGTCTTATTCGCCAGCCCTACCTCGGCCTGGCTGAAACCCATGCCCTTGAGCAGGAACGGCGTGGACAGGCTCAGCGCGAAGGCATCGCCGACCTTGTACAGCACCACCAGCGCCAGGAACGCGCCGGCCCCGCGCATGCCGAAGTAGCTGCGCAACGAGGCGTTGAGGGTCTCGAACGGTACCCGGCGGGTGGCGCCCAGGCCCATCAGCATCGCCGCGGCGATCTGGGTGACGACGAACACCAGCCGTACCCAGCGGTCCTTGCTGGCCGGATCCAGTCCCAGCAGCACCAATGCCTGGTGCGCCAGCCACGCGCCCAGTGCGACGCCGGCCACCAGCGCCAGGAAGCCGCGCAACTCGCTACCGGCCCGGGATACCGGCGC
>NZ_BAZI01000535.1 GCF_001310775.1 Stenotrophomonas pictorum JCM 9942 | reverse complement strand
CCTGCAGCGCCGCGCGCTCGGGTTCCGGCAGCAGCTGCACGCCGCCGGCACGGGCCTGCAACTGCTCCACCTCGCGCTTGCGCTGCTCGGTCTGCTGGTACACGCGCTGGGAAATGTCGCTGTAGATATCGGTGCCGGTGAGCTGTTCCAGCAGCTCGGCGCGGTCCTTGTCGGAGCTGTTGAGGAAGTCGGCGAACTGGCCCTGCGCCAGCAGCACCGAGCGGGTGAAGCGGTCGAAATCCAGCCGGTGCGGGCCTCGGTCTCCTCC
Source organism: Stenotrophomonas pictorum JCM 9942 (assembly GCF_001310775.1). GTDB lineage: Bacteria > Pseudomonadota > Gammaproteobacteria > Xanthomonadales > Xanthomonadaceae > Stenotrophomonas > Stenotrophomonas pictorum. The sequence goes on along the minus strand of NZ_BAZI01000535.1, from coordinate 1,189 downwards.
AGCTTCTCCTTGATCGAGGTGGTGATGATGCGGCCGTCGGCCAGCGCCAGCTCCACCTGCGGCGCCTGCAGGCGGCCATCAACCTTGTCGCGCGCACGCCGCTGCGCCCAGAACGCGCGGTAGCGCTGGCCACGGCTCTCGAACTCCACCTCGGCCAGGCAGTCGGCGGTGTGCTCGGTCATCAGCGGATTGTGCGCGGCCGAGAGGGTGGCCATGCGCGGGGTGCGATGGAACAGCGCCAGGCAGATCGCGTCCAGCAGCGTGGTCTTGCCGGCACCGGTCGGCCCGGTGATGGCGAACAGGCCATCGGCAAAGGCCGGCGCGGTGAAATCGATATGGGTTTCGCCCTTGAGCGAATTGAGGTTCTTCAGCCGCAGCGAGAGGATTTTCATGCCGGCTCCCCGCCTTCGATATCGGCCAGCACCTGCTCGAAACAGGCATGCAGCTCGACCACCCGTTCCTCCGGAAGCTCCTGCTCCTGCGCCAGCCGCTGCGCGAACACCTCGCGCGGCTGCAGTTCATCCAGATGCTGGCCGGCGTCCGCCTCGATCACCGCGGTGATGCTGCTGCGCTTGCGGCGGATACGCAGCACCTCCAGCGGCAACGCTTCGACCAGTGCGGCGATACGGCTTTGCAGATCGGGCAGGTAGTCGTCGATCTCCACGGTGACCTCGACCCAGCCCCGCTGCCCGGCGGGAACCTGTGCCGCCACATCCGCCAGTTGCTGCGGCAGGCCGGCCAGGGTGCCGGCTACTCGTGCCAGCACCCGGAAACGCGGCACCGGCAATGGCGTCACCGACTGCAGCTGCTCGCCGTCCAACTCCACCAGCAGCACCTGCTTGACCTGCCCGACCTCGTCGAAACTCAGCGGAATCGGCGAGCCGCTGTAGCGGATGTGCTCCAGCCCGCCGACCTTCTGCGGCTGGTGGATATGGCCCAGCGCGATATACGCGGCCGGCGGAAACGCGCTGGTGGGAAAGGCGTTGAGCGAGCCGACATAGATCTCGCGCACCGAATCGCTGGTGCTGGCCCCGACCGTGGTGAGGTGGCCGGTGGCGACGATCGGCAGCGGCGCGGCTTCGGCCTCGCGCATCGCCACGGCAGCGGCATGGATGCGCGCGTAGTGCGCCGCGATGCCCTCCATCATCGCGCCGCGCTTGTCATCGGCGCTCTGCCCGGCCTCGCTGCG
>NZ_BAZI01000534.1 GCF_001310775.1 Stenotrophomonas pictorum JCM 9942 | reverse complement strand
CGCGCCCAACTGCGCGCGCAGAAGCAGAGCGCCCACATCGCCCGCCTGGCTGCCGCCACCGAACGCACAGCCGCGGAAACCACCACGCCAAAAACGGGGCCAACCATCCAGCCGGAAACCATCGAGCAATGGATGGCCCGTACCGGCAAAAGCCCCGAAGTTTTGCCCAACAACTTCGACGAGCCCATCACCTCATTCCCTGGCCGCCGGCCCACCGTCAACCCGAAGGGACACAACGCATGAGCGCACACAACGAGCAGCCCGCCGCAGCGCAGGAGGCTGGGCTTGATGCATATGATCAGGCGCTTGATCAGCTGTGGAAGCTGGCCGGCGGCAACGACAGCCCCGTATACAAGCTGTTCCTCGGTTTCCGCGACAGTTTCGCAGCCTCCGTCGCCGCAGCACAGGAGGCGGCGGCGTGGTTCACAGACGACCACCTGACCGACAGGTCAGCGACAACCTTCGATCCAGTCGTCGCAGAGCGGTGGCGGAATAAAGGGTGGCCCGTCACGAAGCTCTACGCCGCCCCCGTCGCCGCAGCGCCGGCCATGGAGTCGATAGGCAAGCGCAAGCTGATGCAGTTGCAGGACGATGGGTTCATCGTCAACGGGGTGGCGATATACAACCCGGAAACGGGTCGTCGTGGACTTGTCGATTATCTCGGCTATGTCGGCTGGGTTGGCTGCACCCCCGCAGCGCCGGTTGGCGAGCTGGATACGGGCAACCTCATCAATGACCCGCTCTATCTTGCGCTCGACGCTCTGTATCAACGTGGATGGACCGACCTACACCGGAAGTGGAAGAACGATCCGCGCGGAACGTTGGAGTGGGACTCCGTGCTTGACTTGTTCCGCGCAGGAAAGGCGTTGGCCAGCACCCCCGCAGCGCCGGGGATCGACCTTGAACAGTTCCGCATGGCAGTAGCGTGCTGGCGCGCGTCGCTACCGCCGGATTCAGAAGGGCGAGCAAAGGCCGATCATCTGTTCGCGCTGATCAATGGGGAGGCCGACGCCAGCCCCAAGGGCGGCAGCGATGCGAGGGATGCGGCGCGCTGGCGAGCAATTGCGCCGCACCTGCGTGTCGATTGGGACGAGAGTGACGAAGCCCAGTTTTGCATGTGGCTGCACATCAAAGACGACGGCGTGACTGTCTCCAGAAGCCCGTCGCACATGCACTCTACCGTGGACGATGCTGCCGATCTGCTGGTTTCCGCAATGCAGGCCACCAGCGCCGAGGTGGGGTCTTGGAGCTGCCCGCGTTGCGGATCAAAGTCGGGCGAGCAGTGCAGTTCATGCGGTTGCTTCTCCAACGAGCAGGACGCCAGCCACGGCGCGGGGGTGTCGGAATGAAGTGGTTTTCGATCGGATTTTTGTGCGTCTGCATAGTCATGGCAAACAACTCACTGGAGAAATCGATATTTCTCGCCGCCATGCTTGTAGTCATGGCCCTACCGGAGAAGCGCC
>NZ_BAZI01000533.1 GCF_001310775.1 Stenotrophomonas pictorum JCM 9942 | reverse complement strand
GCACCGGCCGTGACACGGCCGGCAGCGTCACTCCGAACACGGTGCCATGGCCGACCCGGCTGCGCAGCGACAGCGGCGCATCAAGCAGGCCGGCAATGCGGTCGGCGATCGCCAGTCCCAGTCCCAGCCCCTGTCCGGCGGCATCCTCGCCACGGCGGAATTCCTCGAAGATCGCCGCGCGTTCGGAATCGGCAATGCCCGGCCCGGTGTCATGCACCTCCACCCGCAGCGTCTGCCCGTGGCGACGTACGCCCAGCAGCACGCCCCCACGGGCGGTATACCGCACCGCGTTGGCCAGGAAGTTCTGCAGCACCCGCCGCAGCAGCTGCGGATCGCTGTGCACCCAGGCGCCGGTGGAGACGTAACCGAAGCGCAGCCCGCGCGCGTTGGCCAGCGCGCGGAATTCCGAGGCCAGCGGATCGAGCACTTCGGCCAGCGGCAGCGCGCGCGGCTGGGGTACCAGCCCCCCGGCCTCCAGGCGCGACATGTCGAACAGGCCGGTCAACAGATCGGTGGTGGAATCCAGCGCGCCGCGGATCTGCACCACCGCCTGCTTCTGCTGCGGCGCTTCCACCTGTTGCGCCAGCGTGTCGGTAAACAGGTGCGCAGCATGCAGCGGCTGCAGAAGATCGTGGCCGACCGCGGCCAGGAAGCGGCTTTTGGCATCGTTGGCGCGCTCGGCCTCGCGCTTGGCCGATTCCAGCAGCGCGGTGCGCTCACCAACGCGCTGCTCCAGCGTCTCGTTGCTGCGTTTGAGTTCGCGCTCGTTGCGGCGGAATGCGGTGACATCGGTGAAGGTGGCCACGAAGCCGCCCCCCGGCATCGGGTTGCCGCGGATCTCGACGATGCTGCCATCGGGAAATACCCGCTCGGTCAGGTGTGCGGTGCCGGCACGCATGAAGGCCAGACGCCGCTCGGCGGCTTTTTCGCCCTGCCCGCGCGCCGGCATCCGCTCCAGTGCCCACGCGGTGAGATCGCCGATCGGCCGCCCGACCTGCAGCAGCTCCTCCGGAAAGCTGAACATGCGCGCATAGCGCCGGTTCCATGCCACCAGCCGCTGCTCGCGGTCGATCACGCTGATGCCCTGGCTCATGTTCTGCAGCGCCGCCTGCAACACCTGCTGGTTGAAACGCAGATCCAGTGACGCTTCGCTGACGATCGCCGCCACCGTGGCCAGCTGTCCGCTTTCCTTGCGCGCTGCATCCAGCAGCAGCCGCGCCGACGCCGCACCCAGCACCGCCGACAGCTCGCGCTCGATCTGCGCCTCGATCGACGCCGGTACCGCGCCGTTGCGCGGCGCCTCGGCCAGCAGCAGTTCCACCCGCTCGTGCGGCAGGAACCGGCGACCGGCATCACGCAGAGTATCGGCATCCAGATTGCGGCTGGCGCGATGCGGGGTGTCGCGCCGCCACACCATCGCCAGCAGCGTCACCGCCGTCCCCACAAAGAAACTGGCCCCCACCGCGCGGC
>NZ_BAZI01000532.1 GCF_001310775.1 Stenotrophomonas pictorum JCM 9942 | reverse complement strand
CGAGCGCACTGCCGGTCCAGCCGGCGCAGACCCTGCTGGACCGCCAGCTGCAACCGCTGCTCGCCGCCCATCCCGGGCAGAGCGGCACGGTGTTCCTGAGCGATGGCCTGGAAGCCTTTGCCGCCCGCTCCATCATCACCCGCCAGGCCGGGCGCAGCCTGGACCTGCAGTACTACATGTGGCACGACGACATGGTCGGCCACCTGCTGGCGCGCGATGTCTATGACGCCGCCCAGCGCGGGGTACGGGTACGGCTGCTGCTCGATGACATGAACGCGGTCGGGCTCGACCCGCTGATGATGGCGCTCGATGCCCATCCCAATATCGAGATCCGCCTGTACAACCCGTTCCGCAACCGGGAGGGCCTGTGGCGGCTGGTGGAAATGGTGCAGCGGGTCTTCAGCATCAACCACCGCATGCACAACAAGGCATGGATCGCCGACGGCCGCGTGGCCATCGTCGGCGGCCGCAACATCGGCGCGGAGTATTTCAACGCCAAGCCCGATGTGAACTTCCGCGATCTGGACGTGCTGCTGGCAGGTCCCGTAGCCGCTCAGGCCAGCACGATCTTCGACAGTTTCTGGAACAGCGACATGGTGGTGCCGATCGCCGCCCTGCACCGCGCTTCCGAACGCGATCTGGCCAAGTTCATCAACCAGTCCGGGCAGGAAGCGCGCCAGCGCGAGAGCCTGCCCTACCTGGAGCGGGTGCGCGCGCGGCTTGCCGATTCGTACGTCGGAGGCGAGCTGGGATTGCACTGGACCGCTGGCGTGCAGATCCACTCCGATCCACCGCAGAAGCTGCGCGGCGCCGACCGCAGCGACTGGCTGGTCACCCGGCTGACCGGCGAACTGGCCAGCGCGCGGCACAAGGCGCTGCTGATTTCCCCGTATTTCGTCCCCGGCGAAGCCGGCACCGCCGGCCTGACCGCGCAGGTCGCCCACGGCGTACAGGTCGGCATCGTCACCAATTCGCTGGCAGCCAACGATGTCGCCGCCGTGCACAGCGGCTACATGCGCTACCGCAAACCGCTGCTGGCCGGCGGCGTGCGCCTGTACGAACTCAAGGCCCAGGACCGCCACAAGGCGTCCACCTTCGGCAGCTCCGGCGCCAGCCTGCACACCAAGGCGTTCGTGGTCGATGACCGGCGCGGCTTTGTCGGCTCGTTCAACCTGGACCCGCGCTCGGCCTACCTCAACACCGAGATGGGCGCGGTGTTCGACGATCCGGTGCTGGCCGCGCGCCTGCGCAGCGAATACCTGCGTCTGGCCAGCCCGGCCTTGAGCTACTGGGTCTATCTGGATCGCCAGCACGACCTGCGCTGGCTGGAATGGGCGTCCTCGCCGCCGGAGGTGCTGGGCACCGAACCAGACGCCTCGCTGCTGCAGCGGGCCACCGCCCGCCTGATCCGCTGGCTGCCGCTGGAGTCGCAGCTCTAGGCCGCGCTGTCGGCGCCGTCGGCGGCATCGGCA
>NZ_BAZI01000531.1 GCF_001310775.1 Stenotrophomonas pictorum JCM 9942 | reverse complement strand
GGCTGGACCTGTCGGCGGCCATCGTGCAGGCCTATGTCCAGCTGGATCTCCTGGCAGCTGCAGCAGGTGGCCGACGAGGAGCTGGCGCGTGCCGAAAAGATGCTGGCACTGACCCGGCAGCGACGCGGCGCCGGTATCGACAACGAGCTGCAGGTGCGCCAGGCGCAGGCACGCGTGCCGCTGGCACAGCAACAGCGGCAGGCGGCGCAGCAGCAGATCGATCTCGCCCGCAACGCGCTGGCCGCGCTGCTTGGAAGGGGGCCGGACCGCGGGCGTGAGATCGGCAGGCCCACTGCTCTGAACCGGTTGGCGTTGCAATTGCCCGGGGTACTTCCCAGTGATCTGCTGGGGCGGCGCCCGGATGTGGTGGCCGCGCGCTGGCGGGTGGAGGCCTCCGGCCAGCAGATCCATGCGGCCAAGGCGCGCTTCTATCCGAGCTTGAATCTGACCGCGCTCGGCGGGGTGGTTTCCAGCGATCTGGGCACGCTGCTGCAAAGCGGCTCGGGTTTCGGCTTGCTCGCACCGGCGCTGAGTCTGCCGGTTTTCGATGGCGGCCGTCTGCGCGCCCAGCTGGCCAAAGCCGATGCCGACTACGATCTGGCGGTGGCCCACTACAACCAGACGCTGGTGGCGGCGCTGCGTGAGGTGGCCGACCAGGTCAACGCGGTGCGTTCGCTGGACGTGCAGGTGGAATCGCAGCAGCAGGCGGTGGATACGGCCGAGGCCGCATTCGCGCTGGCCGGGCAGCGCTACCGCGCCGGTATCGGCAATTACCTCGACGTGCTGGGCGCGCAGGACCTGCTGCTGCAGTCGCGGCTGCGGCTGAGCAGCCTGCAGTCGCAGCAGCTGGCGTCCTCCATCGGCCTGAGCGCGGCGCTGGGCGGCGGTTTTGCGCCCGCCAGTGCTGACCTGCCGGCGACCGCTGCGTCCAACAATTCGAATTCCTGAGAAACCTTTCTATGAGTCAGACTTCTTCCGACGCGGCTGCGGCCGCTCCCGGCCGTCGCCGCAAACTGCTGCGCGGTCTGCTGTTGATCGTGGTGCTGCTGATTGCGGCCTTTGCGCTGTGGTATTTCCTGTTCGGCCGGTGGGCCGAGGATACCGATGACGCCTATGTGGTGGGCAACCAGGTGCAGATCACGCCGCTGGTCGGTGGCACGGTGGTCGCCATCGCCGCCGATGACGGCATGAAGGTGGAGCAGGGCCAGTTGCTGGTGCAGCTGGACCCGGCCGATACCGACGTGGCGATGCAGCAGGCGCAGGCCAATCTGGCGCGCACGGTGCGCCAGGTGCGCGGCCTGTACCGCAGCGTGGAAGGCGCGCAGGCCGAGCTCAATGCCCGCCAGATCAGCGTCAAGCGTGCCCGCGAGGACTTCGCGCGGCGCAAGGATCTGGCCGCCAGCGGTGCGATTTCCAATGAGGAGCTGGCCCACGCCCGTGACGAACTCGCTGCCGCCGAGGCGGCCGTGGCCGGGTCACGCGAGACCGTGGAGC
>NZ_BAZI01000530.1 GCF_001310775.1 Stenotrophomonas pictorum JCM 9942 | reverse complement strand
CAGGCGATCGGCCTCGGCCTTTTCGGCGCGGGCGCGTTCGGCCTCACGCTGGCTTTCGGTGGGGGCCGCCGGGCCTTTGCCATGCCGTGCCTTGACCTGCTCGCGCGCGACCTGCGACACCTGGGATTTCTTGACCAGCCCGGCCTTGAGCAGCTGTTCCTGCAGCGGATTCGCCTTTGCCATCTTCGTGATTCGCGGTTCTGTTGCTGTGGCCTGCCATGATACCGGCCTGCCCCACGTACTGCCGATGCCAATGCTCCCCCTGAAGTACCTGAACGGCTATCCCGAGCACCTGCAACAGCGCGCCCGCGAGCTGCTGGACGCCGGCAAGCTCGGCGAGGCCGTGCGCAAGCGCTATGCGCAACCCCATGCCGTGCGCAACGACCGCCAGCTCTATGACTACGTGCAGGCGCTCAAAGACCGCCACCTGCGCCAGTCGCAGCCGCTGGGCAAGGTGCTCTACGACGGCAAGCTGCAGGTGATCAAGCACGCGCTGGGCACCCACACCACCATTTCCCGCAACCATGGCGGCAAGCTCAAGGCCAGCCGCGAAATCCGCATCGCCAGCGTGTTCCGCGACGCCCCGGCCGAGTTCCTGCGGATGATCGTGGTGCATGAGCTGGCGCACATGAAGGAAGCCGACCACAACAAGGCCTTCTACCAGCTGTGCCTGCACATGGAGCCGGATTACCACCAGTTCGAGTTCGATCTGCGCCTGTATCTGACCGCGCTGGAACACGAGAGCGCCTGAGCCGGCCATCGCGGCGAGGGGCCTGCGGCGCTACACTCGCCGGCCGTCGTTGATCTTCCCGCCGCCATGACCACCCCGATCCGTCTCGACAAGCGCGTCTGCGCGCTGCTGCAGTGCTCGCGCGCGCAGGCCCAGCAGTACATCGAAGGCGGCTGGGTCAGCGTCGATGGTGTGGTGGTGGAAACCCCGCAGACGATGGTGACCGGGGAAACCGTCACCGTGGCCAGCGAAGCCAGTGCCGAGGCCGCCGAACCGGCGACCTTGCTGCTCAACAAACCGGCCGGCGCCAGCAGCGCCGACCTGCCGGCGCTACTGACCGAGGCCAACCACTTCGAGGGCGATTACTCGGGCATCCGCCCGCTGCGCCGTCATTTCCTGCGTCTGGAGGCACTGATGCCACTGGACGACGCCGCCAGCGGCCTGGTCGTGTTCACCCAGGACTGGCGTATCCGCCGCCATCTGCTCGAAACCGGGCACACCCTGGAACAGGAATACGTGGTGGAGGTCAGTGGCGAGCCGACGCCGTGGGCGATGCCCAAGCTGACCCAGGGGCTGATCTACCAGAACCGCAGCCTGCCCGGCTGCAAAGTCAGCTGGCAGAGCGAGCAGCGCCTGCGGCTTGCGATCAAGGACGTGCGACCGGGCCAGCTGGCGTGGATGTGCGCCCAGGTCGGGCTGAAGGCCGAACAGATCCGCCGCCTGCGCATCGGCCAGATCGGCCTGAGCAAGATGCCCGAAGGCCAGTGGCG
>NZ_BAZI01000529.1 GCF_001310775.1 Stenotrophomonas pictorum JCM 9942 | reverse complement strand
GGACGAGGCCGAACTGGCGCGACGCCGCGCCGAACAGGATGCCCGCGGCTGGAAGCCGGCCGAGGCCCGTCCGCGCAAGGTCAGCAGCGCCCTCAAAGCCTATGCCCTGCTGGCCACCAGCGCCGACAAGGGCGCGGTGCGCGACACCGCCCTGCTCGACGGCTGACGTGCTCACTCCGCCGGGGGCGACAACGCTCCCGGCAAGCGGTCCAACGGGCTGAGCAGACCACCCGCACCGCGTCCCAGCACATGCGTATAGATCTGCGTGGTCGCCACGTCCTTGTGCCCGAGCAGTTCCTGCACCGTCCGGATATCGTGCCCGGCCTCGAGCAGATGGGTGGCGAAGGAATGACGCAATGTGTGCGCCGACACCGGCTTGTCGATGCCCACCTGGATGCGCGCATTCTTGATGGCACGTGACAGCACCGCGTCATCCACATGATGGCGCCGCTGCACGCCATCGCGCGGATCAACACTGATGCGCTCGGCCGGAAACACGTACTGCCAGCCGAACTCGCGATCCGCATTCGGATACTTTCGCTTCAGCGCATAGGGCAGCCACACCGCCCCCTGCCCGGCGAGCAGGTCATGTTGGTGCAGCAAACGCGCCCGCTCCATTTCCTTGCGCAGCGATTCCAGCAGGCTGCGCGGCAACACCGTACGCCTGTCCTTGCCGCCTTTGCCATCACGGATCAGGATTTCCATGCGTGACAGGTCCACGTCCTGTACCCGCAGGCGCAGGCATTCCATCAAGCGCATACCGGTGCCATACAGCAGACTGGCCAGCAACCACGGGCGGCCGTCCATCGCCAGCAACAGGCGCTGCACTTCCTGCGGCGACAACACCGTCGGCAAGCGCTTGGGCCGCTTGGCCCGCACCACGCCCTCCATCCACGGCAACTGCGTGCCCAACACTTCGCGGTAAAGAAACAGCAATGCCGACAACGCCTGGTTCTGCGTGCTGGCGCTGACCTTGCCCTTCACCGCCAACATCGACAGAAACGCCGCCACCTGCTCGCCGGCCATCTCGCGTGGATGGGCCATGCGATGGAAACGGATATAGCGCACGATCCAACCGACATAGGCCTTTTCCGTGCGCAGGCTGTAATGCTTCAGGCGCAGGTGCCGGCGCACCTCATCCAACAACCTGGGCTTGCCTGCCGTTGACGCTGCGGCGTCGGCGGGATGAGCCGCGATTGGCGGCAGCAGGTGCGGAACGATCCCCCCGCGCTTCACGGCAGCCTTGCATTGCGGTGATTTCCCCGGAGTCCCACCGGCATTCCCCGCCCCGCCGGTGTCTGCTGCACGCCGCTGATATCCCTCGTTTCCGGGTGGATATGACATATCGCTTCGCTCCCGCTGATATGCACCCCAGTCTGGGGAAGCATCAAGAACGGGGAAATGAGATAAGTAATTGACTCAACGTAGGATTTCCCCGTTGACAGCCAACCAGCCCAGCCCGAGTATGCCGGCATATCCCCGTTTTCGGGGTCTACTTAGA
>NZ_BAZI01000528.1 GCF_001310775.1 Stenotrophomonas pictorum JCM 9942 | reverse complement strand
TCCAGCCGCAGCGGGCCACTCCGCTCGCTGCCCACCCGCAGCGCCGGCACCGCCAGCACACCGGCATGGCGTGGCGTGAGCGATACCTCGAACAGCGACTTCTGGACCCGTCGCCCGTTGGCCAATTGCCACTGCCGGCTGCTGCGTTGCCCATTGAGGATGAAATCGGCCTGCAACGGCGTGTAGTCGGGACTGACCCCGGCCTGGTCGGTTTCGATCAGCAAGGTGGTGCTTTCACCCTCGGCCAGGCTGTCGCGGTCCAGCCACATGCGGGTTTCGGCCACCGCCAGTCCGCTGCCCAGCAGCCACACCGCCAGCAGCGGCCACAGCAGCCACCCCCGTGTTTTCCGGCTCTTCATCGCCCTTCCCGCTTGCGCCGCTCGTACTCGAGCTGGAATTTGGTTTTCAGCAGATTGCCCGGCTCATCCGGCACACGCTGCATCCAGGCCTCGACCGCCTGGCGCCGCTCGCGCTCTTCGGCCGTCATCGGCGGACCTTGCCGTGCCGGTTTTCCATTTGCCTCGCCCTGCTGCCCCTGGCCCATCGCCTGGCGCATGCGCTCCCGCTGGGCCTGGTCGGCGGCCTGCTGCTTGCCCGCATCTTCACCCTGCGGTGGTGTCTGCTCAGGCGTGGGTTGCGCCTGACCGCCGGGCTGCGGGGACTGGGAAGGTGCCGCAGCACTGTCCTTGCCCTGCGCCGACGGCGATGAAGCGTCCCGTCGTTCTGCGGCTGACCGTCCTTGCCGGCTTGCGGAGGTGAAGATTCCGGCTTGCCCTGGTCGCCCTTCTGGTCCTGCTGCCCCTGTGGGCCTTGCTGGCCCTGTTGCGACTTGCGCTTGCGTGCGGCATCGACCGCGGCGCGATTGGCCAGCGCATCAGGCATCCCCGGCTGCTGTTTCAAAGCGCGGTCATAGGCCTGGATGGCTTCGTCGTACTTGCCCTGGCGCGCCAGCGCATTGCCGAGGTTGTACCAGCCTGATCCGTAGCGATGCCTTCGAAATGGCGTTGCGCTCCGGCAAAATCGCCCTTGCGGTAGGCATCCACGCCCTCGGCAAGACGCTGGTGATCCCGCTGGTCGGCCCGCTGCCACCAGTTCGACTCCGCCGCCTGTGCCGGCAGCGCGAGCGGCAGCAGCACGCACAGCAACAGCGCCGAGATCCCACCGACGCGCCGGAAGGCGAGCAACGCCAGCAGCATCAGCGGCAGCAGCAGCCAATAACCTTCGTCCTGCCAGATCTTGCCGGTCTTCTCTTTCGGGCTGTCGCCGCCATGCAGGCGCGGCTCCAGCACGCCCAGTGCCTGCAGATCCGCATCGCTCGCCGTCAACTGCAGGTAGCGACCCGCGCCAGCGCTGGCCAGCGCCTGCAGCGCCGGGGCATCCAGATGGGTCTGAACGATCTGTCCGCGCCGGTCACGATAGGCCGCGCCTTTCACCGTGCCCAGCCCCAGCACCGAAACCCGGTAGCCGGCCGCCACAGCCCGCACCGCCGCGGCACGTGAT
>NZ_BAZI01000527.1 GCF_001310775.1 Stenotrophomonas pictorum JCM 9942 | reverse complement strand
GGCGCGGCGCGCGCCAGGTCCAGCCCTTGCGGCATGCGCAGGCAGAATTCCTCGCGCACCACCAGATGCTTGGCGTAACCGCCCTGGGTGGGATCGCCGCTGATGCGGTCGGCGCCGGCATAGGTGCCGGTCATGCCGTTGCGGCACAGCTGCTCCTGGCCGCTGTCGCACTGGTCGCAGGCCAGGCAGCTGTCGACCATGCAGCCGACCGCGACATGATCGCCCACCTTGTAGCGGCTGACCTCGGCACCGACCTCGATCACCCGGCCGACGATTTCATGCCCCGGCACGATCGGGTAATAGCTCCAGCCCCAGTCGTTGCGCGCGGTGTGCAGGTCCGAATGACAGACGCCACAGTACAGGATCTCCATCGCCACATCGTTGCTGCGCAGCGCACGGCGTTCGAAGGTGAAAGGCGCCAGCGGCGAGGTCGGATCGTAGGCGGCGTAACCGTGGGTTTTCATGGGGGCGTCCGGTAAAGCCGCGGTGCGGCGCAGGCGCACAGTCTAGGTGCGCACCGGTGATGGCATAAGTCACGCCGGCAGGATGCAGCTGTCCATACATGGCCACCGCAGGCATATCGAGCGAAGAAATCGCCATGAGCCGATGCCCGAATCGCCGCATTGCGTGTAGTGCGGCCAGGCCCTGTGGCCTGAAAATAGGGGCGACACCTGCTACCGCTTTGCGCCGATGAAATCCTCTCCCACACCGCTCCCGCCGCTTCGCAGCTGGCTGGGTATTGAACGCAACCAGACCCGTCACGGCGAAAAGTGGATCTCCGCGCTGGGCGCGCTGCTGGGCCTGCTGGCGGTCTACCAGCTCACCCACTGGAGCTTTCCGCACGGCTTTGACGGCCATCCGGGCAGCACCCTGCTGCTGGCCTCGATGGGTGCCACCGCGGTGCTGGTGTTCGCGGTACCGCACGGCGCGCTGTCGCAGCCGTGGCCGGTACTGGCCGGGCACCTGGTTCCCGCGTTCATCGGCGTCAGCTGCCAGCAGCTGTTTCCTGGTCAGGTATGGACCGGCGCACTCGCGGTCGGACTGGCGGTGGCGGCAATGCACTACCTGCGCTGCATCCATCCACCCGGTGGCGCCACCGCCCTGGCGGCGGTGATCGGCGGCAGCGACGTGCATGCGCTGGGCTACCACTATCTGCTCACGCCGGTGGCGATCAATGTCGGCGCGATCCTGCTGGCGGCGGTGCTGTTCAACGCCTGCTTCGCCTGGCGCCGCTATCCGGCCCATCTGCACCGCCGCCGGCAGCCCCTGCCCAGCGTGAGCCCGGCCCAGCGCAATTTCGATCTGACCCAGGAGGATTTCCACGCCGCCATCGGCCAGCTCAACTCCTTTGTCGACATCACCGACGAGAACCTCACCGAGCTGCTGGAACTGGCCAAGCAGCATGCCGAGCGCGTGTCGCTGCACCCGGCGCGGATCCAGGCTGGGCGCTGCTACAGCAATGGCCGGCTGGGCCGCACGTGGAGCGTGCGCCAGGTGCTCGCGCTGCCGGCGGCAG
>NZ_BAZI01000526.1 GCF_001310775.1 Stenotrophomonas pictorum JCM 9942 | reverse complement strand
GCTTTGGACGCCGCCCGCGCGTGGCGCTGCTCCAGCACCGCCACCGCATCATCCAGCGACAGGCCGCGGGCACGCAGCAGCACGATCAGGTGGAACAGCAGGTCGGCGGATTCGCCCAGCAGGTCGTCATCGAGCTGCGCCACCCCGGCCAGTGCGGTTTCCACGCCCTCCTCGCCCACCTTCTGGGCGATCCGGCGCGTGCCGTCCTCAAACAGCTTGGTGGTGTAACTGTTGATCGGGCGGTCGTGTTCGCGCTGCTGGATCAGCGCATCCAGCGCGCCGAGGAAGTTGCCCGGCGCGCCGGCAAAGCAGCTGACCGCGCCGGTATGGCAGGTGGGGCCATGCGGGCGGGCGCTGATGAGCAAGGTATCGGCGTCGCAATCGGCGCGGATCTCCACCAGCTCCAGAGTGTGGCCGGAGGTTTCGCCCTTGACCCACAAGCGCTGCTTGCTGCGGCTGAAGAAAGTGACCTTGCCGCTGCTGCGGGTGGCATCCAATGCTGCCCGGTCCATATAGCCGAGCATCAGCACCCGCTGGGTGGCGACGTCCTGCACGATGGCCGGCATCAACCCGCCGACCTTGTTCCAGTCCAGGGTGGCGGCATCAAGTGGATTGAATTCAGTGGACATCACGCACCTCGATCTGTTGGTCGCGCAGGAACTGTTTCAGCTGCGCAATGGCGATGGCGCCGGAGTGGAACACGCTGGCAGCCAATGCACCGTCAACGTCGGCCTGTTCGAACACATCGGCAAAATGTTGCGGGGTGCCGGCGCCCCCGGAGGCGATCAGCGGCACGTTGCACAGGGCGCGCGCCTGGCGCAGCTGGGCGATGTCGTAACCGTTGCGCACGCCGTCGCTGTCCATGCAGTTGAGCACGATCTCGCCGGCCCCGCGCAGCTGCACCTCGCGCACCCAGTCCAGGGTGAGCCGGGCTTCGGCACGGGTCTTGGCCGGGTCGCCGGTATAGGAGCGCACCCGCCATTGGCCATCGGGTTCGCGGATCGAGTCGATGCCCACCACCACGCACTGCTGGCCGAAGGCTTCGGCCAGTTCGCCGATCAGCTCCGGGCGTTCCAGCGCCGGGGTGTTGATCGAGACCTTGTCGGCGCCGGCGTTGAGCACCGCGCGGGCGGTGTCCACATCGCGGATGCCGCCGGCCACGCAGAACGGGATGTCGATCAGCCGCGCCACCCGCTCGACCCAGCCGCGGTCGACCGAGCGCCCTTCCGGGCTGGCGGAGATGTCGTAGAACACCAGCTCGTCGGCGCCGGCATCGCGGTAGCGCAGCGCCAGCTCGGTGATGTCCCCCATGTCGATGTGGTCGCGGAAGCGCACACCCTTGACCACGCGGCCGTTGTGCACGTCCAGGCACGGAATGATGCGGCGGCTCAGCATGACAGCGCCTCCTCCAGGTGCAGGCGGCCTTCCAGCAGCGCCTTGCCCAGTACCGCGCCCCCGCAGCCGGCCGCCTTGGCCGCGCGGATATCGGCCGCGTCACGCACGCCGCCGGAGGCTGCAC
>NZ_BAZI01000525.1 GCF_001310775.1 Stenotrophomonas pictorum JCM 9942 | reverse complement strand
CGGCCGAACACGCCCCCAGCAGCGGCGCGGCCAGCGCGCCCAGGCCGGTGGTGAGAAAACCTCTGCGAGTGATCATTGCGCCCTCCGCGCGTACCCGCTGTACGGACCGGTCAGCCGGCCGCCACAGCCTTGCAGGAAATATCGCCATGGCCTTCAAAGCGGATCACCGCCTGCTGGCCCACCGCGATGTCATGGATGCCGGTGGCATTGCCGGTGGCGATCAGCTCGCCCTTCTTCAGCGGCCGCCCGCGCCTGGCCGAACGCGACAGCGCGAACGCATAGGCCGCGCGCAGCCCTCCGGGCAGGTTACCCGCGCCGCCGGTGCCGACCACCTCACCGTCGATCTCGGTGCTGGCACGCAGCTGCGATTCGTCCAGCGCCGTCCAGTCGGGAATCTCCGCCGCCAGCACCAGGCCATTGTTGTTGCCGAAATCCGACACCACCACCCGCGGGCCGAGCTGGTTGATCGTGGCCAGCGGGCTGCTGGCCACTTCCACGCCGATGAACATCCGTGCCGGCAACGCCGCCGCTTCCTCCGGCGTCCACTCCAGCTTGTCTGCCGGGGCATCGGCCTGCAGCTGCAGCACGTACTCGGCCTCGACCGCGGCAAAACCGCCGGCGCCGGAAAACACCGGAATGTCGTTGATGCCACCGGTAGCATTCCAGAGATGGCGCGAGAACACCGGGCCCAGCAGGCGCTCGTCACCGGACCCATCGCGGCGCTCCGGCGCGATGAAACCGACCTTCCAGCCCACCACCGCATCGTCCCAGCGGGCGATGGCCAAGTCCTGCACCCGGTAGGCGGTGACCAGATCCTCCGGGATCTCGCCCGGGAAGTCCGGAAGCGATGCGCCGCTGCGGCGGGCATCGACAAAGCTGCGGGCAATAGCGTCCAGCCCTGCGGTCTGCGGGTCCTGGCTGTCCTGGTCGTTGCTCAAGTGAGTCTCCTGATGGCTTTGCTGCACCGCGCATCGACAGTGCCGTGACTGGCTGTATATGGTAAACCGGTGTCATCTGGCAATGTGCAGTGCACCAGACCCGCCCGTTCCCTCCTTGCATGCCTCCCTCGATGCCGAACCGGAAACTCCCCAAACCCTTGCATTCAAAGCGTCTTGCGACTGTTCTGGCTTTTCTGTGGTCAATTCCGGGACTGGCCGCGGCCACCGAACCGGAGCCGGGATCGGCCGACCGGATCGCGCTGTGGTCACAGGAGGTGCCACCGGGAGACAAGCCGCTGCCGCAAGCACCGCGCATCGTCGAGCGCAGCACCGATCCGGCGCTGCCGGACCGCTATATCGACCATGTCAGCGCGCCCTATCTGGTGGCCTACCGACCGGCCCGGCCCAACGGCAGCGCGCTGCTGGTGATCCCCGGTGGCGGCTACCAGCGGGTGGTGCTGGACAAGGAGGGCACCGCGCTGGTGCCGGCGTTCGTCGAACAGGGCGGGATGACCCTGTTCGTGCTGCGTTACCGGCTGCCCGGCGAAGGCCGCGCCGACCGCGAGGCGGCACTGGCCGATGCGCAGCGCGCG
>NZ_BAZI01000524.1 GCF_001310775.1 Stenotrophomonas pictorum JCM 9942 | reverse complement strand
TGCCGCCGCCTGGCCCTGCCGTGGGGGCTTGCGGCAGGGGCAAACAAACAGGCCGGCGGATTGCCCCGCCGGCCTGCCGCCCCTCAACACGGTGTGCCTGCGCGGCTCAGGCGTCCAGCGCCGCGGCCGGGCCGAAGAACTCGTAGTGGCTCTGGCTTCGGGCACGCCGGCAGCGCGCAGCAGTTGCTTGACCTGCGCCATGAACGGCTTGGGGCCGAGGAAGTAGGCATCCAGGTCGCGTTCGGCCGGCAGCCACTGCTCCAGCAGTTCGCGCGAGAGGAAACCTTCAGCGTCGGCCTGGTCGCCCGGCAGCGCTTCGCTGTAGCAGGTGTAGCTGCGCAGCTGCGGATGCTGCTGCTGCTTTTCGGCGATCAGCTCGCGGAACGCATGCACCTGGCCGTTGCGCGCGCAATGGATGAAATGCACCTCGCGGCCGCTGGCCAGCGCCTGTTCCAGCATCGGCAGGGTCGGGGTGATGCCGACGCCGGCGCTGATCAGTGCCAGCGGCTTGTCGCTGACCTGCAGGGTGAAATCGCCGGCCGGGGCGAACAGCTCCAGGGTGTCGCCGACGTGCACATGGTTGTGCAGGTGGTTGGAGACCAGCCCCTGGTGCTGCTGCTTGACGCTGATGCGGTAGCCCACGCCATCGGCCGCGCGCGAGAGCGAATAGTTGCGGCGCACCTCCTTGCCGTCCAGCACCAGCGTCATGCCGATGTACTGGCCCGGCTGGAAGTCCACCACCGCGCCGCCGTCGGCTGGCACCAGATGGAAGGAGACGATTTCCGCGCTCTCGCGCACCTTGTCGGCGACGCGGAAGGTGCGGGCGCCACGCCAGCCGCCGGGCGCGCTTTCATTGGCCGCGTACACCGATTCCTCGGCACCGATCAGGATGTCGGCCAGCATCTGGTAGGCCGCGCCCCAGGCTTCGAGGATCTCGTCGGTGGCCACCTCCGCCCCCAGCACCTCGCGGATCGCGCGCAGCAAATAATGGCCGACGATCGGGTAGTGCTCGGGCAGCACCTGCAGGGCGACGTGCTTGTGCACGATCTGGCCGACCAGCGGGCCCAGCGCCTCGAGCCGGTCGATGTGCTTGGCGTACATCAGCACCGCGTTGGCCAGGGCCCGGGCCTGGTTGCCGCTGGCCTGGTGGGCCTGGTTGAACAACGGCTGCACCTGCTCGTTCTCGGTCAGCATCAGCCCGTAGAAATGGGTGGTGAGAGCTTCACCACCGGTTTCCAGCAGCGGGATGGTGGCTTTGATCAGGTCGCGTTGGGTGGGGCTCAGCATTGCGTGTTTCTCGGGTTGCTTCAGGAGTACCCTGTGTATTCCACGTTCCGTGCCAGCTTTTGAATCCATGAAAATCAACGGGTTGCGATTTCGGCGGGTTGAAATGACCCGCAGTTCTCCGAGTCAATCGGACTCGCAGGTGTCGAAATGACCCGCAGTCCGTTCATGGCCGCGATCATCCCGCTGGTCGATGACCTGTCGCGCGACCTGCCCGAGGCCGAGCGCTACCGGCGCCTGCTGCAGG
>NZ_BAZI01000523.1 GCF_001310775.1 Stenotrophomonas pictorum JCM 9942 | reverse complement strand
GCGGCCTGCTGGCCCGGCCCGGCACCTGCAGCGGTGCGCGGCGGCGTGCCGCCCGTACCCCCGCCGAGCAAGGCCTGAAGCACCGGCAACAGCGTCTCCACCGTGGTATGCCGTGCCGCGTACAGATACATGCCACCACCGGCACTGTCCTCGCTGGGCTGGTCGAGGCGATCGGCCCACTCCTGCGCCGCCTTGAGCGCGGTTTCCGATTCACTGAACACCAGCAGGGCATTGGCCGAGGACACCGGCACGAACGAGACCACGCCGTTGCTGCCCGGGCCAGTCTTGACCGCGATACCCTGCCCGGCCAGCACCTCGCGCAGATCGCGGGCCAGCAGGTCGGCAGGCACATAGAGCGGATTGATGCGCAGCGAGCGCTTGCCGATCAGACCACCGCCATCCAACACCATGACCGCGCTCATGGCGGCACGCACGGCATCGCCCGGGCCGCTGATCAGCAGCGCATTGGCCTCGATCAACTCGGTGAAGTTGACCTGATGGCTACCAAACAGGCTGCGCACCTGCCCAGCCACCGCGCCGGGCTGGGAAACCTCCAGCGGCATGGCCACAAACACGGTGCGTTGGCCCGCCGGCACATCCGGCAAAGAGCGGGTGGCAAGCAAGGCAGGCAAGTCACCGCCCCCCTGCCCCTGGCTGACGGGCTGGAAGCGCAACACGCCCCCCAGCTCGTTGATCTTCACCCCATAGGCGCCCAGCACTTCCTGCGCGATGGTGTAAGCCTTGGCGGGAGACTGCGGCTCGGTGAGGCTCAGGCTGAGCAATTCCGGGCGATTACGCAGGGACTGGTCGATCTGCACGCCGAAGCCCAGCTCCATGCCGAACACGACATTGATGAAGGACTCGATGGAAACACCTTCCAGCACGAGGGCCACCTGGCGCTTGCGCGGGATGACCTGCGGCACCGGGCTGGGCGCCGGAGTGGCCTCCGCCGTTGAAGTGGTGCCACGGGATGGCGCCAGCACCGGGCCTTCTTCGACCAGCGGCCGCTTGCGGGTAGCCGCTTCCGCTCCTTCAAGCACCTCGGAACCGGCCTGCCCCTGCTTGGGCGGGCGCAGGGGTTCGGGGAACCTCACAGCGGTACTGGCACAACCGGCCAGCAGACTGAGCAGGAAGGCCCCCAGAAAAACGCGTGCGGCAGACTGCCGGTTGCGCGCCGGGGCCTCATGCGACCGATTGATCATGCGGGTACTCATCCTGTTCAAAACATGCGCAAAAGTGCGCTGGTCCAAATGATTCGAGCCCGTGCCGCGCGCGGAAGAATCATTGTCCACCTTGGAATTCATTGAAGATTTCGCGCTGCTGGCGTTTGCCGTCGGCATCGAGCCAGACCACCCGGCGACCGTTTACCTGCAGCACGTGGCCGCCTTCCGGCAAGCGTGCGCCTGCGCGCAGGCGTACCACACCGGTACCGTTGACCTGGAAGATGGCGGTGTAGTTGCGACCATCCTTGGAGACGCCTACCGGCACTGGCGGTGGTGGCGGAGGCGGCCCCGCCTCCGCCGGGGGCGGCG
>NZ_BAZI01000522.1 GCF_001310775.1 Stenotrophomonas pictorum JCM 9942 | reverse complement strand
CCTTGCCCAGCGTGGCCAGCTGCAGCGGCACCTCGTTCACGCCCAGCCCGGCCTCGGCCACGCAGCCGCGGCCGTCCGCGCCGACCACACCGACGCCATGGGCGTCATCGACGTAAAACAGCGCCTGCTGCATGCGCGCCACCAGCGACAGCGAGCGCAGCGGGGCGATATCGCCGTCCATGCTGAACACGCCATCGGTGACCAGCATCGCCGCGCCGTCGGGGGCGTGCTTGAGCTGGCGGATCGCGCCTTCGCTGTCCAGGTGCGGATAGCGCCGCAGGCGGCAGCCGGCCAGACGCGTGGCATCGAGCAGGCTGGCATGGTTTAGCCGGTCCTGCACGCAGACATCGTTCTCCTCGCTCAGCAGCGCCTGCTGCACGGCCAGGTTGGCCATGTAGCCGCTGTCGAACAGCAGCGCCCGCGGATAGCCGAGCCAGTCGGCCATCTCCTGTTCCAGCTGCGCATGCAGCGCATGGTGGCCGCAGACCAGATGCGAGGCGGTGCTGCCGGCGCCGTCACGCGCGGCGGCGTCCTGCAGCGCGGCGACCACTTCGAACTGCTGCGACAGGCCGAGGTAGTCGTTGCTGCAGAAGCCGGTCAGCCACCGGCCATCGATTTCCAGGCGCACCCCGTCGCGGCGCGACACGGTGCGCCGGGTGCGGATCCGCCCCTGGGCTTCGCGCAGTTTGCGTTGATCCTGCAGGCGTTCGTGGAGATCGGGACGGGCCATGGCGCGTTTTCATGGACGGATGGCCGGCTAGCGTACCCGGTTGTCGTTGCCGACGTCCGGGCCACGCTGCGCGGCCGATCCGCTGCCGGATCAGGCCGGCTGCGCGCAGGCCGGGGCGATATCCAGATGCACCGTGCCGGGGTGATCGTGGTCATCGGCATCCACCGCGACCGGCATCGGGGTCAGGCCCAGACGTTCGAACAGCGCCAGATCACGCGCGGTGTCCGGGTTGCCGGTGGTCAGCAGCTTCTCACCGTAGAAGATGGAGTTGGCGCCGGCGGAAAAACACAACGCCTGCAGCTCGTCGCTCATGCTTTCGCGCCCGGCCGAGAGCCGCACCATCGAGCGCGGCATGACGATGCGGGCCACGGCGATCATGCGCACGAACTCGAACGGGTCCAGCTCCGCGCTTCCATGCAACGGGGTACCGGCGACCTGTACCAGCCGGTTGATCGGCACCGAATCCGGGTGCGCGGGCAGGTTGGCCAGTGCCAGCAGCAGGCCGGCGCGGTGTTCGCGGGTCTCGCCCATGCCGACGATGCCGCCGCAGCAGGTCTTCAGCCCGGCATTGCGCACGTGTTCGAGCGTATCGAGCCGGTCCTGGTACTGGCGGGTGTGGATGATGGAGTCGTAGTAATCCGGCGCGGTGTCCAGATTGTGGTTGTAGTAATCCAGCCCGGCGTCCTTCAGCGCCTGGGCCTGGTGGCCTTCGAGCATGCCCAGCGTGGCGCAGGTCTCCAGACCCAGGGCCTTCACCTCGGCGATCATCGCCGCGACCTTGGGGATGTCGCGGTCCTTGGGCG
>NZ_BAZI01000521.1 GCF_001310775.1 Stenotrophomonas pictorum JCM 9942 | reverse complement strand
CGGCGGCGGCGGCCTGTTGGGCCTGGTCCAGCGCCTGGTCCTGCTCTTCCGCGGCCGGACCCGAGCACGCGCCCAGCAACACGAGCGAGAAAGTGGCGGCAATCAGCGCGGCGGAGCGGCGCGTCGTGGACGGAAACTGCATCGGAACTCCAGAACGTTGTTGGACGTCCCCAGCATATCGTCTGCGTCCGGATGTGTACTGTCGCGCTGCAAAACGGCGGGTCATCCGCAGCGCAGCGCGGTGATGTTGTTGGTGGGGCCGATCTCGATGGTCAGATGGTCACCGCCAGCGCTGGCACCCACGTTGGCGTCATTGCGCCCACGCTGCCCGCGGACCACGCTGACGCCCAGGCTGTCGCTGTCCACGCGTGCGCGTTCCACCGTTCCCGGTGCCGCCGCCAGGCCCGCTGCGCCGCGCACGCTATCGGTGTGGCATTGCCCGGAAATCACCCCGTCGATCGGTTCCACCGACGCGACCGGGGTGCTGCTGCAGGCGCTGAGCGCCATCGCACTGATGCCGACGACAACAAGGATGCGGGACATGTTCGACTCCGGATGTGGCAGTTGCCTACAGCCTGCCGCCGCTGGCGTAAGCGGTTGATGAAAAGCCCGGCGGTGCTGTTCCGCAGATGGCTCCTCGGGCCCGCACACAGGCCGGCGTTGCGGGGCATTCGCGACTCGAACGTAGGCATGCGGACGCCCCGGTTGGCGGTCACCTGACAAAGGACTGCTGCGCTGCCGATAATCGGGCCTTCACTTCCGGAGATGGCGATGTCAGCGCAGGAACGCTGCCGGGTACTGGTACTGGGCGGCTATGGCCACTTCGGAGCACGCATCGTGCGCGCCCTTGCGATCACGCCGGGTATCACGGTGATCGCCGCAGGTCGCAATCCGGCGCAGGCTGCCGCGCGTCTGCCAGGAGTGGATCTGGCGAACATCGAGCTGTGCCGATTGGATACTGCGGCTGCGGATTTTGCAGCGACGCTTGCCGGCACGCACGCGGACCTGGTCATCCACACCGCCGGGCCGTTCCAGGGGCAGGGCTACGACGTGGCGCAGGCCTGCCTGCGGGCCGGCATGCACTACATCGATCTGGCCGATGGCCGTGAGTTTGTCGCCGGCTTTCCCGGGCAACTGGACGCGCTTGCACAGCGGATGCAGTGCTGCGCGATCACTGGCGCAAGCACGTTGCCGGCGCTGTCCAGTGCGGTGGTGGATGCGTTGGCGCCGCAGTTCGAACAGCTGCACAGCATCGACATGGTGATCGCGCCGGCGCAGGCCACGCCGCTGGGCATCGCCACGGTGCGCGCGGTGTTGTCCTATTGCGGCAGGCCGTTCGACTGCTGGATCGATGGGCGCTGGCAGACCCGTATCGGGTGGGCCAAGCCGCAGCCGGTGCGCTTCGCGCGCATCGGCCCGTGTCTGGCCTCGCCCTGCGATGTGCCCGACCACACCTTGCTGGTGCAGCGCTATCCGGGCGTGGCGACGGTGCGTTTTCGTGCCGCGCTGGAACTGCCGTTGCTGTCGCGCTGTCTGGCCGCGCTGGCGTGG
>NZ_BAZI01000520.1 GCF_001310775.1 Stenotrophomonas pictorum JCM 9942 | reverse complement strand
CGCGGGCAGGGCGCGTTGCGCGCGCGTGCGCCGCGGCTGTCCAAGGTGCGCTTCACCCGTGCCCAGGACGGGTACGCGATTGCCCTGGCGGCCACGCGCTGCTTCGGGGTGATGCTGGCGCTGTCGTTGCTGTGGTTGTGCAGCAGCTGGAACCAGGGCGGACTGGCGGTGTTCGGCGTGTCCGCGCTGGT
Organism: Stenotrophomonas pictorum JCM 9942; assembly: GCF_001310775.1. Classification (GTDB taxonomy): domain Bacteria; phylum Pseudomonadota; class Gammaproteobacteria; order Xanthomonadales; family Xanthomonadaceae; genus Stenotrophomonas; species Stenotrophomonas pictorum. The sequence goes on along the minus strand of NZ_BAZI01000520.1, from coordinate 1,368 downwards.
GGCGATGGCCTCGGCCGCCCCGGACCCGCTGTGGGTGGTACGGCGGGCCACCCTCGGTCATCTGGTGGCACCGTTCTTCGCCCTGCCCGGCTTCATCGCGATGGCGCTGGCGACCGATTTCCCGATGCTGGTGGCGGTCACCCTGCCGACGATGATCGCCGCGCTGTACATCTCCACCCGCCCCCGGTTTGCGGTGACCGGCATGGCGTTCAATGTCGGCATCCTGGTCTCGTGGAACCTGGGACCGTCGTTCCACCCCAGTGCGCAGGCCTATCTGGACAACTCGCTGACGCTGGCCATCGGCGCGTGCGTGGCGATGGCGGTGTTCATGCTGGTGCCGGGATTGCCGGGCGGCAAACAGCGCCAGCGGCGTCTGCTCGAACGGCTGCGCGCGCAGGTGCAGCTGGCGGTGAGCGCGCCGCTGCCCGGCCTGCTGCCGAAGTTCGAGAGCGTCAGCCGCGAGCTGTTCCAGCAGGTGGCCAGCCGCACCACCCCGGGCAGCCGCGCCTCGCGGCAGCTGTTCGAATGGGCGCTGCTGGTGCACGAGGCCGGCCACAGTGCGATCGACCTGCGCCATGACCTGGCCGAACAATCATTGCCGCCGGCCCTGCAACGGCAGATCGGCCAGGCGCTGGCCCGCCTTGGCCAGTTGTACCGCATGCCGCGCGCGCAGACCCTGCAGGCGGCCCAGGACAGTGTGCAGGCGGCACTGGGCGGACTGTCCGGCCCGCAACCGCAGCCATTGCGCCGCGTGCGCGAGCACCTGTTGCTGCTGCAGATGAGCCTGGAAGACAGCGCCACCGTTCTGGCCGCCCACGTGCAACGTTCGCGCCGCCACCACCGCCTGAAGGAGGCCCGCCATGCCGTATGAAGTTTCCATCGGCGACATCTACTTCCCCGGTGCGCTGGTGCTGGTGGTGCTGTTGTTGCCGGTGTTTGGCCTGCTCGATTTCGGGCTGGGCCGGGTTGGCCTGTACCGGCGCGCGCTGCATCCGTCGCTGGTACGGGTTGCGCTGTTTGCCAGCCTCTACTGCGCGGCGCTGTTGCTGTTTCTTCCCCCCTTTTCCTAACCGAGGTTCCCGATGAAGACCGCCAGCCTGATCCGAGGCGGTGTCACCTGCGTGGTTGTGCTGCTGGCTGCAGTGATGGCCTATGTGGTCTGGCACCAGTACATGCTCTCGCCGTGGACGCGCGATGCGCGCCTGCGGGCCGAAGTGGTGCGCATCGCGCCGGACGTGTCCGGCCTGGTCACCGAAGTCGCGGTGCGGGACAACCAGCCGGTGAAAAAAGGCGAACTGCTGTTCGTGGTCGATCCGCAGCGCTACCAGCTGGCCGTGGCCCAGGCCGAAGCCGACCTGCGCGCCGCCG
>NZ_BAZI01000519.1 GCF_001310775.1 Stenotrophomonas pictorum JCM 9942 | reverse complement strand
CACCTGCGCGCCCGCGTCGAGGCCGGTGCGCGCCGCAACTGGCTGCTGTTGGGCGAGCGCAATGCCGCCCACGATTTCCACTTCGGCGACGAGCTGCGGCAATGGCAGCGCGAGGCTGGATCGAACGGCTGGATACGGTTTTCAGTCGCGATGGCGGCCGCTTCCATTACGTGCAGGATGCGCTGGCCGCCCATGCCGATGCGCTGCGCGACTGGGTCGACCAGGGCGCGACGATCCTGGTCTGCGGCAGCCTGCAGGGCATGGCGCCGGCGGTGGATGCGGTGATCGCCGATGCCCTCGGCAGCGACGCACATGAAGCCCTGCGCATCGCCGGCCGCTATCGCCGCGACGTGTACTGAGCCAACCCGGCCAGCGCGCTCAGATGTGGTGCAGCCGTTGCCGGAGGATCCGCGCCAGCGCCAGCGGCTGGTTGCGCCACGTCAGGGTTTCACCCTTCAGCGGATGATCCAGTACCGCGAGGAAAGCCTCCCGCATTGGGAAGGCGCCGCCTTCATGCCGCCGGTGACACCCGGATCGCCAACAGCTCGCCGCCGCCATTCAAGGCGAACCGTGTGCGTACACCGGCGGCGAGCCAGGCGGTGTCGCCGGCGGCCAGGGGCGGCAGGGTGTTGCCTTCGAACTCGGCTTGTCCGGCCAGCAGATGGACCGCCCAGGCCACCTGCGGCTCGGTGAAGAACAGCATGCTGCCGACCAGCGGCCGGTGCAGCAGCTCGGCCTGCAGCGCGTCGCGGCGCCACATCAGGTTGAAGTCGCTGGTGGTGCCGTCGACCAGCTCGCCGCTGATTTCAGCTTCGCCGGCAAACCGCAGACGTTGATACGGCGGCAACAGCGTTTCACAGCGGCCATCGGCAAAGCGCAGCCGCAGACCTTCGCCCTGCAGCAGCACCAGCTCGCGCTCGACACCGGGGAAGGCGGAAAAGGCCGCATCCTGCTCGATCTCGGCGATCGACAGCCGCAGCTGCCAGTCGTCGCCCTGTCCGGGCAGACGCAGGATCTCGCGGGTCCAGCCCAGGCCGTTGCGCCAGCGTTCGCGCCGGTAGTCGACGGTGGGGATGACGCGGGAGGGAGCAGTCAGAATTTCCATCGCGGCATGATGCCAGCATCCGGCACTGCTGTAGGAGCGACACAAGTCGCGACAGCTTTTGTCGATAAAGCCCGGTCGCGACTTGCATCGCTCCTACAACGACGGCGGTTACTTCGGCATCGCGAGATTCTCGGCAGCCAACGGCTTGCCTGCGCGGGGCGTGGTGGCGATCACCGCATCGGCCGGCAGCGCGCTGCCGTGCTCCAGCCGCGCCTGCACGCGATCCAGCGCCGCATAGACGTACGGCAGCAGCGGCAGGTAGCGCGAACCGTAGTCGGGCAGGCCGAGGAAGCCGTCAAAGTGCTGCACGTGTTTGACCTGCCAGTAGTTGACCTCACGCCCGGCGGCTTGGCCGAGGCCACATAGGGCGCGCTGCTGAAAGCCGGCGGGATCAGGCCGTCGTCGGTGCCATGCACCACCATCACCGGCAGGCCCTGACGCGGCAGCCCGGCACGGGTCG
>NZ_BAZI01000518.1 GCF_001310775.1 Stenotrophomonas pictorum JCM 9942 | reverse complement strand
CCGGCGGCGAAACTGCTGCGCGCGGTGCTCGACTTCGCGCACCGACCAGCCTCATCGGCCGCGTCCTGGGCCAGTTTGGTGGCCAGTTCCGGCGCCAGCGTCAGCAGCGCGCGGGCATGGCCCATTTCCAGGCGGCGGGTTTCCAGCAGCACGCGCACCCCGACCGGCAGATCGATCAGGCGCAGCAGGTTGGACACCGAAGCGCGCGAGCGGCCCACCGCCTGCGCCGCTTCGGCGTGGGTCAGCGAGAACTCGCTGACCAGCCGTGCCAGCGCTTCGGCTTCTTCCAGCGGATTGAGGTCTTCACGCTGGATGTTCTCGATCAGCGCCATCGCGATGACGGTGCGGTCTTCCAGCTCGCGTACCACCGCCGGCACTTCGTCCAGCCCGGCCAGGCGCGAGGCGCGCCAGCGGCGTTCACCGGCGATGATTTCGTATTTGCCGCCCTCGATCTGGCGCACCAGGATCGGCTGGATCACGCCCTGGGCGGTGATCGACTCGGCCAGCTCGGCCAGCTTGCCTTCGTCCATGTCGCGACGCGGCTGGTACTTGCCCGGCTGCAGGGCATCGATAGGCAGCTTGCGCAGCACTTCCCCCGGCTGCGGCTCGGCCACGGCGGCAACAGAGACCGGTGTCACCGCGCCGCGCGGGCCCAGCAACGCATCCAGCCCGCGGCCCAGACCGCGCTTCTTCGCCGTACTCATCAGACAGCCTCCGCGGCGTGGACGGCCGGTTTGCGTTCGGTGTTGCGGCGGATGATCTCGCCGGCCAGGCCCAGATAGGCCACCCCGCCACGCGAACCGCGGTCATAGCCGACGATGCTCTGGCCATGGCTGGGGGCCTCGGCCAGGCGCACGTTGCGCGGCACGATGGTGCGGAACACGCGGTCGCCGAAGTATTCGACCAGCTGCGCGGACACCGCGTTGGCAAGGTTGTTGCGCACATCGAACATGGTGCGCAGCACGCCTTCGATCTCCAGCGCCGGGTTCAGGTTGATCTTCAGCGCCTCGATGGTTTCCACCAGCGCGCTCAGGCCTTCCAGCGCGTAGTACTCGCACTGCATCGGCACGATCACCGAATCGGCGGCGGCCAGCGCGTTGAGCGTGAGCAGCGACAGCGCCGGCGGGCAGTCGATCAGGATGTAGTCGTATTCCTCGCGGATCGGTGCCAGGGCGCGCTTGAGCCGCTGCTCGCGCTCGCTCTGGTTCATCATCTGGATTTCGGCCGCGGTCAGGTCGATGTTGCCCGGCAGCAGGTCGAAGCCTTCCGGGGTTTTCACCCGCACGTCGCAGCACTGATCTCGCCCAGCAGCAGATCGCAGGTGGACGCGGCGACCTCACGCTTGTCCACGCCACTGCCCATGGTCGCATTGCCCTGCGAATCCAGGTCGACCAGCAGCACGCGCTTGGGTGCGGCGGCAAGGGAAGCAGCCAGATTGACGGCCGTGGTGGTCTTGCCGACGCCGCCTTTCTGGTTGGCGATGGCGATGATGCGAGCCATGCAGGAGAGCCTCGTAGGCGGGTTGGGACTGGGCATTATGCGGCTAGCGGCGCGCAGGCGGAAATCGGC
>NZ_BAZI01000517.1 GCF_001310775.1 Stenotrophomonas pictorum JCM 9942 | reverse complement strand
CGATGATCGCGCGACGGGGCGCGCCCAGCACGCGGCGCACACCGTATTCGCCGGAGCGGCGCAGGAAGCGTGCCGCCAGCAGGCCGGCGACGTTGACCAGGCACAGCACCAGCAGGCCGATCGCCAGCCACAGGTTCAGGCGCACGCTGTCGGGGACCACGCGGTTGAGGTGCAGCCATTGCGGCATGGACTGCAGCCGCGTCAGCGGCGGCCGCGGGAAGATGCCGGCGGCATGCCGGTCGGCGGCGAATGCCTGCAGGCTTTGCGCGTAGCTGCGCTGCTGGCCGGCATCGGCCAGTTCGGCCCACAGCACCAGCCAGCGGCACTGGTCCACGTTGACCTGGTCGAAGCGGAAACCCCCGAAACCTGCGTCGTCGCAGATGCGTGTACTGCTGATCTCGATGCCCGACGCCAGCGCGGCTTCGGCCGGGGCGAAGACTTCATCGCCCTCGCCACGCCAACCGGCGTCGCTGGCGGGGAGGAAGTGCGGACGTGGCCGCGGCGCCCAGCGCTCGCTGATGCCGATGACGCGGAAGTTGCGCTTGCCAAGACGCACCTCGGCACCGGTCCCGTCCTCGCGCCCGAGCAGACGCTGGCTCAACGCGCGGCTGATCACCACCACCGGCGTGCGTGCCATCTCCTCTTCCGGCGTCCAGTAGCGGCCGTGGCGCAACGGCACTTCGAACACCGGCAGCATCGGCCCGAGCGCGAAGGCCGCCGAGACCTGCTTGCGGGCACTGCCGTCGATGCTGGCCACCGTCACGGGTGCGGTGACCAGTGCCACCTGGCGGATGTCCGGGCGTAGCTGCTGCATTGCGCGTGCATCGGCCAGCTTCCACAGCGGTGGCACCGGCGAGCCATCGCCGTAGGTGTCGCTGTCGCCGCTTTTGGCCGTTTCACGCGAGTCGGCCCAGGCCAGGTGCAACGTGTGGCTGATGCCGGGCAGGGGATCGGCGCCCAACACCGAGAGCAGCGTCAGCATCGTCATCACCGCGGCCAGTCCCAGGGCAAGGGTGAGCACCACCAGCGTCATCGTCCGCGGATGCCGCAGGCAGCCGCGCAGGCCGGTCTCCAGCGTGTAGTTCATCTCGGGGCATCCCTGCGGTTGGCGCGGTGGGCATAGCTCAGCACCCGGGTGATCCGCCATTGCCCGTCATGCAGGCGCCAGAGGATGGTGAAGTCGGCCAGGCCGTCACAGCTGCGCTCTGGCTGTCGCAGAAGCGGTGCTGGCCACGCGCCAGTGCGCCGAAGTCCCTGATCGCGAATACCTCCAGCGTGTCGGGGACGAGCTGCCGGGTGAAATGGCCGCAGGCGAACTTGCCGGTGTTGGCCAACATCGCCGCGCGGGTCCAGGTCACCCCGCCGGTGTCGTGGTAGAACTCCACGGCCGGGTCGAAGTAGCTGGCGTGCCTGTCCAGCTGCGCCGGATCGGCGCAGCGGTTGAAGCTGTCAAACACCGCCCGGTCGAGCGCGGCGATGGTGTCGTGCAGTGCGGTGTCGCCGGCGTCGCTGGTCTGGGCCAGGGCACCGCCCGGCGCCAGCAACAGGCCCAGCAGCGCCCGCGTGATCACCGG
>NZ_BAZI01000516.1 GCF_001310775.1 Stenotrophomonas pictorum JCM 9942 | reverse complement strand
AGGCCCGCACGGCGGGCCTTGTTGGTACACGCGGCTGAGCGCAGCCGGCCGGCGGAATCGCCTCGCGCTGGATCAGTACGAAGCCACCCGACGCGCGCTGCTGGGGTGGTCATCGGCGGTGCCGCCGTAGCGGAACACCGACACCGCGTCGGCCAGCGCATCGGCCTGCTGTTCCAGCGTGCGCGCCGCGGCGGTGGCTTCCTCCACCAGCGCGGCGTTCTGCTGGGTGGTTTCATCCATCTGTATCACCGTGTGGTTGACCTGCTCGATACCGGTGGACTGCTCCTGCGAGGCGGCGGAAATGCGCGCCATGATGTCGGTGACCTGCTGCACCGAGCCGACGATCTCGGCCATGGTGCTGCCGGCCTGGGCGACCAGCGCGGCGCCATCGTCGACCTTGGTCATCGAATCATCGATCAGCGACTTGATCTCGCGCGCGGCCGTGGCCGAACGTTGCGCCAGCGTGCGCACCTCCGAGGCCACCACCGCAAAGCCGCGGCCCTGCTCGCCGGCGCGCGCCGCTTCCACCGCCGCGTTCAACGCCAGGATGTTGGTCTGGAAGGCGATACCGTCGATCACCGAAATGATCTCGGCGATGCGGTGGGACGACTGTTCGATGGCCTGCATGGTGTTCACCACCTGGCCGACCACCTGGCCGCCACGGGCGGCGACATCGGCCGCGCCGATCGCCAGCTGGTTGGCGTGCCGCGCCGAGTCGGCATTGGCGCGCACGGTGGACGTCAGCTCCTCCATCGAGGCGGCGGTTTCCTCCAGGTTGGCGGCCTGCTGCTCGGTGCGCCCGGACAGGTCGGTATTGCCGACGGCGATCTCGCGCGCGGCGGTATTGATCGCCCCCGAGCACTGTTTGATGCGATCGACGATGTCGGCCAGGCGCTGCGCGGTGAGGTTGGCATCGCGCTTCATCGCCTCGAAGTCGCCGGCGTAGTCGCGTTCGATGCGGTGGTCCAAGTTGACTTGCGCCAGCGCCGACAGCATCTGCCGGATCTCGCCGGTGGCGCCGGCCAGCGTGTCGAGCAGCTGGTTGATACCCGTGGTCAGGGTGCGGATGAAACCGGGCTCCGCCACCGGCTGCAGGCGCCGGCCCAGATCGCCCTGCGCGGCGGCGCCGACCAGCGTGGCGACACTGTCTTCCAGTTCGATTTCCTGGGTGCGGTCGTGCCACTCCACCGCAAAGCCGATGCGGGTACCGGCAGCATCCAGCACCGGCGTCACCGCCTGGCTGAAATGCACGCCTCCGATCTGGATGCGGCCGTAATGCGGCTGCTGCATCGCATCGAGCATCGCGCGGATGCGCCCGGGGTTGGCGTGGAAGCGGTGGATGCTGCTGCCGACCAGGTTGTCGACGTCGAAGCCGGGGAACGCCTTGCGCAGCGTTTCCTGCTGGTTGCGCAACAGCGCCACCACCGAGCGGTTGACGTAGCGGATGATGTGATCGTCATCGGCGATCATCATGCCGGTACGCGAGGCGTCCAGTGATGCGCGGATCTGTGCGTTCTCGTGGTTCAGCGCCTGCTCCTGCGCCCGCTGCGCGCGCAGCTGCGTGTCCATGCGCA
>NZ_BAZI01000515.1 GCF_001310775.1 Stenotrophomonas pictorum JCM 9942 | reverse complement strand
CTGGAAGGCAGCACGGCAGGTTTGCCATCGATGGGGAGGGCCGGCGCATCCGCTATGGCGAAGGCCTGTTGGACCTGACCCGCTATGAATATGCGTTGCTGGCCGCGCTGCTGCAGCGCCCGGGCGCGATCCTGAGCCGGGCGCAGCTGATGGAGCGCGGCTGGGACCATGCCAGCGACAGTGCCGACCGCACCGTGGATACCCACGTCAAAACCCTGCGCGCGAAGTTGCGGGCGGCGGGGGTGCCTGGAGAACCGATCCGTACCCATCGGGGGGTGGGATATGCGCTGGAGGTTTGAGACCGGCGCCTGGCTGGCGCCATTGCGGCCCCTTGGACATCAAGGGCGTTCACTCCTGCTGTGCAGGAGCGAGTCACTTTTCTTTGCTTGTGCAAAGAAAAGTATCCAAAAGAAAGCACAGCCGGGACGCGATCCGTCGAGCTGTGCCCGCCGGTTCCCTGTGCTCCTCGCGGATCGGGGCGGCGCGGAACTCGCTGCGCTCAGACACCCGCGCCTTTTTTCCCCGATCAGCTGCGGTGCTCGGCCCGCTCTACGGCTGGGGAAGTCAAAGACTGGAAGCCACAGCAACAGAAACAGCAACAGCAACGGCCAGAAAGTGATGCTGAACGATTGCTGCGAAAAGCGGCGGAGTAGCCGCAGTTGCTTTTGCTTTTCGGCATTCCCTTCCGCAGCGACGGAGCCAGCGGGGAACACCCGAAGGGCGACGTGCATGGATGCACGTCGTTTTTCTACGCGACAGGGATGTCGCGTAGAAAAATCCTGCTGGCGGAGTGGACCCGGTGCGCGTAGCGCGCGGGGCGCGGAGGCAGGGCGTGCTTTCTTTGGGTCACCTTTCTTTGCACGGGCAAAGAAAGGTGGCTCGCTCCTGCGGAGCAGGAGTGAAAGCTCCTGCATCACAAAACGAGGCTGCGATAAATGCGCCTCGGCCTGAAACTCTTCCTCGGTTTTTTCCTGATCGTCGGGATCGCCGCGTTCTTCGTGATGCGGGTGTTCGTCAACGAGGTCAAGCCGGGCGTGCGCCAGGCGATGGAGGCCACGCTGGTGGATGCGGCCAATGTGCTGGCGGTCATGGCCGCGCCGGATCTGAAGGCCGGGCGCATCGGCGACGGCACCTTCGCCACCCAGCTGGCCACCGCGCAGCGCCGTGATCCGCGCGCGATGGTGTGGCGCTTTCCCAAGCGCAGCATCGACTACCGGGTGACGGTGACCGATGCCAGCGGCATCGTGGTCTACGACTCGCGCGGCCAGGACGTGGGGCGCGACAATTCGCGCTGGAACGATGTCTACCGGACCTTGCGCGGACAGTACGGTGCGCGCTCCAGTGCCGAGACCCGCGGCGAGGGCAGCACCACGGTGATGCATGTGGCCGCGCCGGTGTACGACCCGGCCGACGCGCGCACGTTGATCGGCGTGCTGACGCTGTCCCAGCCCAACGACACCATCGATCCGTTCATCGCCGCCAGCCAGCGCGCCATCGTCGCGCGCGGGGCGTGGCTGATCGGGTTGTCGGCCTTGATCGGCCTGCTGATGACCTGGTGGCTGGCGCGCGGCATCGGCGGC
>NZ_BAZI01000514.1 GCF_001310775.1 Stenotrophomonas pictorum JCM 9942 | reverse complement strand
CAAGCGGCAGCAGCTGCTGGGGCTGGCCGCGCAGGGCACTCCGGCCTATGTCTACGACCTGGACAAGGTGCGCGAGCGCGCCGCCCAGCTCAAGGCCATTGCCGCGGTCGATCGCCGCTTCTATGCGATCAAGGCCAATCCGCATCCGCAGATCCTGCGCACGCTCGCCGCCGAAGGCTTCGGTCTGGAATGCGTGTCGCTGGGCGAGTTCGAGCATGTGTTCGCCTCGGTACCGGACATCGCGCCGGCGCGGGTGCTGTTCACGCCGAGCTTCGCACCGATCCACGAGTACCAGGCGGCGCTGGCGCGTGGTGTCACTGTCACCGTGGACAACGTCGAGCTGCTGCGGCGCTGGCCGGAGGTGTTCCGTGGCCGCACGCTGTGGCTGCGTATCGATCTGGGCCACGGCGACGGCCATCACCAGAAGGTCAACACCGGCGGCAAGGAGGCCAAGTTCGGCCTCTCGGCGCAGCGGGTGGATGAATTCATGGCGTTGGCCGGCAGCCTGGATATCCGCATCAGCGGCCTGCACGCGCACCTGGGCAGCGGCATCGAGACCGGCGGCCACTGGAAGCAGATGGTCGACGAGATGGCCGGGTTCGCCCGCCGTATCGGCAGCGTGGAGATCCTCGATATCGGCGGCGGTCTGCCGATCCCGTACAGCGCCGATGACGAGCCGTTCGATCTGGACGCCTGGGCCACCGGCTGGAAGAGATCAGGGCGGTGCACCCGCAGTTCCAGCTGGCGATCGAGCCGGGCCGCTTCCTCGTCGCCGAGGCCGGCGTGCTGCTGGCCCACGCCACCCAGGTGGTGGAGAAGGACGGCGTGCGCCGCGTCGGCCTGGATGCCGGCATGAACGCCCTGTTGCGGCCGGCGCTGTACGACGCCTGGCACGACATCGCGAACCTCGCGCGCCTGGAAGAGGCGCGCGACGTCGATTTCAGCGTGGTCGGTCCGATCTGCGAATCCAGCGACGTGTTCGCGCAGCGGGTGAAGCTGCCCTCGACCACCGCGCCGGGGGATGTGATGCTGATCGCCGATGCCGGCGCCTATGGTTTCAGCATGGCCAGCACCTACAACCTGCGCGCACTGCCGCGCGAGGCGGTCCTCGATGCGTGACAATCGCCTCCTGCCGCGAAAACTTTGTCGTCCGCCGCGCGCTGGTGCGCGGCGGTTCGTTTGATTCGGATACGCCATGACAGCTTTTGACAAAAACCAGGTTTCCCGCTTCCGCTTCGTCCGCTGCGATTTCGCCGCGGATACCGGCGTGGCAAGACTGGTCTACGCCTTCGACGACGGCCCGGAGATGACCGAGACTGTCACCGTGCCGGGCGCGCCGTTCCAGCTGGAGGGCGAGCGTGCGGCGGCGGTGCAACGCGCGCTGCAGCTGCTGCACCTGATCGCCGGTGTCAGCTACTACAAGGCGGCAGTGCCGGCGCAGGTGAGCATCGACAGCTACGCGATCGATGCGGCCACCGCGGCACTGGTGGAAACGGTATATCTGAACGGTCTGGGCGAGTTCGCCTACCGCAATGGCCTGAACCTGCGCGGCCGCTTCACGCTGCCGGTGCAAGGCCAGGCG
>NZ_BAZI01000513.1 GCF_001310775.1 Stenotrophomonas pictorum JCM 9942 | reverse complement strand
TGGCGGGGCCGGCAGCGGCTTTGCCAAGTTCTGCGCCGATGCCGACGCCATCACCGCCACCTTGCGCTTTGCCGCCGCGGTTGGCGCGCTGGCGGTCACCCGCAAGGGCGCCTTCGCCGCCATGCCTTCTCTGCAAGATGTGCAGCAGCTGCTGCAGCAACAGGACGCCCTCGCATGACCACCACGCCCGACTTCCGCTCCCCGGCCTTCCTGCGCGCGCATATCGCCGACACGATGGCCTTCTACCACCCGCGCTGCATCGATCCGCAGGGCGGCTTCTTCCACTACTTCCGTGACGACGGCAGCGTCTATGACGCCGGCCACCGTCACCTGGTCAGCAGCACCCGCTTCGTCTTCAACTACGCCATGGCCTTCCGCGAGTACGGCAATGCCGAGTACCTGGAGGCGGTGAAGCACGGGGTGGCCTACCTGCGCGACGTGCACCGCAATCCGGCCACCGGCGGCTATGCCTGGACGCTGCGCGATGGCGCCGTCGAGGACGACATGAACCACTGCTACGGCGTGGCCTTCGTGCTGCTGGCCTACAGCTGCGCGCTGAAGGCCGGGATCGAGCAGGGCCGTGAGTGGATGGACGAGACCTGGCAGCTGCTGGAGCGTCACTTCTGGGAACCGCAGCACGGCCTGTACCGCGACGAGGCCGACGCGAACTGGAACTTCACCGGCTACCGTGGCCAGAACGCCAACATGCACATGTGCGAGGCGATGCTGGCCGCGTTCGAGGCCAGTGGCGAACAGCGCTATCTGGACCGCGCGCTGCAGCTGGCCGACAACATGACCCGCAAGCAGGCCGCCAAGGCCGGCGGTCTGGTCTGGGAGCACTACGACACCGACTGGAACATCGACTGGAACTACAACCTGGACAACCCCAAGCACCTGTTCCGGCCGTGGGGTTTCCAGCCCGGCCACCAGACCGAATGGGCCAAGCTGCTGATGATCCTGGACCGCCACGTCGATGCCGACTGGCTGGTGCCCACCGCCGCGCACCTGTTCGACAACGCGGTGGCCTGTTCCTGGGACGAGGCACGCGGTGGCCTGTACTACGGCTTCGCGCCGGAGACCCGCCGCCAGCCGGGCATGGACGGCGCGCCGATCGGTGGCGACAGCTTCGTCTGCGATGACGACAAGTACTTCTGGGTGCAGGCCGAGTCGCTGGCCGCGGCCGCGCTGCTGGCCCAGGGCACCGGCGAGGCGCGCTACTGGCGGTGGTACGACAAGCTGTGGGCCTATTCGTGGGAGCACCTGGTCGATCACCAGTACGGCGGGTGGTTCCGCATCCTGGACGCGGACAACCGCAAATACAGCGACGAGAAGAGCCCGGCCGGCAAGACCGACTACCACACCATGGGCGCCTGCCACGAAGTGTTGAACGTGGTGCGCGAGGGCGCGCCGGGCTGAGTTCCGGCGCGTACAGGACAGCCAACGGAGGCAGCATGCAGCAGCGGTCGCATCAACATTTCCAAGCGGTAGCACCGCGACTGGGCTGGGTGCGACGCGCACTGGCCGCCTGTCTGTTGTGCGGCCTGGCCGGCGCTGCGCTGGCCGCGCCGTTGCAGGCGCAATGG